>NZ_BAABZW010000003.1:0-253586 GCF_040365325.1 Intrasporangium sp. DVR
CGGTGACGCCCTGGATCGCTGCCGGCGCCGGGTCCAGCAGGACATCCACGGTCACCGCGGCCGTTCGGGCGACCCGCTCTACACGGCACGCAGGACCTTGCACACCGGCGCCGACCTGCTCACCGACAAGCAGACCAGCCGCCTGAAGAACCTCTTCGACCGCGGGGAGCACGTCGAGGTCGAGGCGACCTGGGGCATCTACCAGCGGATGATCGCCGCCTACCGCGAACCCGACCGGACCCGCGGGCGCGAGCTGATGGCCGCGGTCATCGAGTCGGTCAGTTCCGGTGTCCCCGCCGCGTTGACCGAGCTGATCACCCTTGGACGCACCTTGAAGAAGAGGGCCGCCGACGTGCTGGCCTACTTCGACCGGCCCGGCACCTCCAACGGCCCCACCGAGGCGATCAACGGACGCCTCGAGCACCTCCGCGGCTCCGCCCTCGGGTTCCGCAATCTGACCAACTACATCGCCCGATGCCTACTCGAGGCCGGCGGATTCAGACCCCAACTACACCCTCGTCTGTGATGAGCCGCTTTACGAACTCTTTAACAACGCCCCGGGCAGGTCGGGACGAACACCCTGAAGCGGATATCGGGCCAAACGGCTAGATACGTGGCGACCCTTCACCACTGACGGCGTGAATGAGCCAAGGAGTAACGCGCCCGCGATGACCGGCGAGGCCCACTATCCACACAAGCCGCTGAGCCCTACGCTTCCTCGTGAGCGCTCCCCTGGATGCCCGTCGCCTGTCCCCCTGTCTGGCGGCGGGCATCCGCCTTGCGTCGCGACCTGAGTGACCTGGTCTTTCTGACATTCACCGACATTTCTGGCCGGTAGCAGCGTGAAGCGTTGCTGGATTTGACTGACAAACGCTCCCGAGACACACCTCCGAAGCCAGTCGGGGTCTCTTGACTATGTGACGGTCTCCCGAGGATCGTGCGAATGAGACGGGTCCACACAGTCGCGGACCCGCAGGGGACAGGGGCAGCAATGGTCCGCACACCAAGCAAGAGTTTGAAACCCTCGTTCTGGCGGCGCGTCGCCGTAGCAAGTCTGCTCACGACACTGGTTGTGCTGGGCGTCGATGCTGTGGACCAGCCCGCATGGGCCGCGCCCCCGTCAGCCAAGAGCTACTACGTGACGGGATACAGCACAACCTGGGCGTACAACGAGGGGTGCGCACTGGGGACGCAGGACAAGAACACAGCCGGCACCCAGAAGCACGTCGCGGTACTCGACTTCGGCAAGCTGTACCTGTCGTCCAGTGGCACGTGGATGGTGGGCATGTTCACTGGAACCGATGTCTCCCTGGCATCAGCACGGGTCATGGCCGAGCAGTTCGTGAAGGGCTACTGGATCTGCACGGAGGCCGATCTCTCCTCCACGGTCTATGTCGCAATGGGCACGAACAACTGCACTGGGACGATCACATCGTCGGCGGGCGCCGCGATGGCAGCACAGGCCTACACGGGATGGAACAACGTCCAGAACAACGGGTGGTCGCAGGGGTTCGTGATCGGGGCGAACGACTTCGAATCCTGGGTTGGTTCCAACTGCACGCCCGTCTCCGCGTCGGCGGCGCGGGCCTGGATCGACGGGTACAACGGTGCGACGAACAAGGTGTTCTTCGTCAACTACGGCGGCGCCGACGGGTGCCCGACGGCATCCGTTCCGTCCTCCGGCGGATGCAACTCCGTGTTCCCGGCCGAGACGATCTGGCGAGTCTCGTGGAGCGGGCTTGCGTACCCTCTGCCGGAGATCTACACCACGTCGGGCACGCAAGCGTCGCAGTGGAAGTACCTATCGCTCTACTCGTACCTGAACCACGGGAGCAAGTTCACCTTCAAGGGCGTCATGACCCAGTCCGGTGCCTGCGCCCAATCCGGCGGGTGCAGCGGTACCAACAACTCCGCCTCGACGGGCTGGAGCCAGCTGAACACAGCGGTCAATTCCGACAGCCGTACGGCAACGACGCCCGACGGGCCGACCGACATCCGCTGGAAGTAAGGGGGATTCCCGATGAAACGAGCGCTAGTGACGTCGGTGTGCGCGACGCTGCTGATCACCGGGGCGATCACCGCGGCGCACGCGGATGATCCCGTCAGCACGAACCAGTTCGCCGACACCGGCCTGCCTGAGAAGGCAGCGATGGAGGCTCAAGACGCCCTGCTCCACCAAGCTCTGGAAGCCAAGGCGGCGTCGCCCGACGCGGCAGCCGCTGAGGTCGCCGCCAAGCAGGCCGCTGCCGGCCCCGCTGCGGCTGACCCGGCAGCCGCAGCAGCTTCGTGGGAAGAAGGGCTCTTCACCTCTCCGGAAGCACCGCCCGCCTCCAGTGCCGACTTCGCTGCGAGCACCTTGTGGGTTGGGCATTTGAGCAGCGGTGACCAGGTTGCCATCTATGCGGGACAGCACGGCCCTGACTCGAGCCAAGGCCGCGTCTTGCTCGCGCACTCGGGTCCTGACGGGAACCTGGCCTCAGCGATGACGATCGACATCCCGGGTGCGCACGCCCTGAGGATCACCACAGCCGACTCAACCGGTGTTGTGGTGACCGACGCCAGCGGAGGCACCTGGACCATCGACCCGGTCACCGGATCCGTCCGGTGACCGAGGGGCCTGTCACGCACTGGCGGGCCACCTGCGGCGTCGCCGCGCTCTTGGTCGCGTTGACCGGGTGCACCACCACGGGCAGCAGCGGTCACGCATCCTCGGCCCCTGCCGTGTCCACGCCGACCACCGACACGGGCTCCCCAACCCCGCCCTCAAGCGGGGCCTGGGGCCCGCTAACCCCCGTGCCGTGCCCCAGCCCCAAGCGTGTACGTGTGCCGACGCCGGTGGCTGCCGTGGTCGCCATCGACGGGTGCAACCTGCTGGTGGCCGCTGGCTCGGCCGTGTGGGTCATCAGCGGCGGCACATCAAGGCAGGCATGGACGATCCCCTCGGGTTACGACACCGCCGCGATCGCGTACGCCGGGGGCAGTCTCTGGTGGGCAGGGGTCGGCGAAGCAGGCACGCGGCTCCTTAGCGTGAACAGTGCCGGAGGGACCACGAGCGAGGTCGCCCTCCCGGACAGCACCACCGAGATCGTTGCCTTGCACGTATGGGGCGACCGGATCGTGGTGGGCATGACAGGCCGCCACGGCCACTCCGTCGTCGCAGCCGTCAAAGGCGCGCGGCTTGAGCCGCTGCTCGAACGTGCTGGTCGCATCACCGGTCTCGCAGCCGATCCCACCTCCATCGCTGCCGTCTTCGCCACACCACACCAGAGCACGGTGGTCTGGGGTCGGCCGAATGCCCTGCACGAGCACACCTGGCGCGGCCCGGCCAACATCGTTGACGTTGCAGTCAACGGCCAGGACATCGCGTTCGGCCTCACACGACTTGACAGTGAGCAGATTCCACAAGGCTCCGAGGTCCTACTCTCATCGATCCAGGGTCGGCACTGGTCTGACCTGCACCTTGGCCGCGCCGAGCTCACCGCAATCGCCTTCGTCACATCCGAGCTTTGGCTGTCCAAGTCCGGCACAAGCGGCGGGATCTCGGTTTACGCGGCGGCAGCGGACGGCAGCCTCAGGCACGTTCCCGCAGCGGGCGCCAGCGAGCTACCTATTTTCCTCCTCCCGACCCCAGATGGGACCTGGGTGGTGGGCTCGGACGCATTCGTTCTCGACACACACTGACGAGGGGTATCGAGTGGCGCGTCCCATGTCACGGCCGGTGTCCTGGCCGTCGCAGGCCGTGTCTTTGGCTCCGCTGGCAAGTCCAGCTCATCCCCCGAATGGCGGCAGCACCGGCCCGGCCCGACTACAGATGGGGCCAGGTCAAGCCGTCACCGTGGGGCCAGGTGGGGTTGACATAGCCACCTGTGCTAGCCGCACAGGCGGATGGCCGGGTCCCAGCGCAGGAGGCTTGCACCCCCGAGACAGGCGCGATCACGGCTGGCGCGCCGACACGAGGAGATGCCCCACAAGGGCCGGCTGTGGGAGGCACAGCCTCCCCGTCGTGGGCACATTTTGGGCACATGACCGCCGAATCCGGCCGAGCCGTCCAACCGCGATTCCTACGAATGGCGCGGTTCTCTGCCCTCCGCTGACGCCGAAATGACGACCGAAGACCCTCGTAATGAATAGGTCATCGGTTCGATTCCGATAGGCGGCTCAGAAGACGCCCTCGACTCCGGTCGGGGGCGTTTCTGCTGCGCGGGTCGATGCGGACCTGCGCCGGCACGTGCACCTCCGCCCGGTCGAGCGCGGCTCGTCTCAGCCGTCGGAGAAGACGCCCTCGAGACCCTTGCCCTCGTCGTTGAGCGTGGCAGTGGTGCGGGTACCCACGACCGAGGGCCTCCCGGGAGAGCACGTTCTGGATGACCAGCACGGTTTCGTCGTCGCGTACGTGGGCGACATACGCCACCAAGCCCTCCTCGGAGATGCCGCCCGTCAGGTCCTCGGTCGACGTCCAGCGTGCGTCTCGACTACGGCCAAACTGAGGAGGAAGTCGGCGGACCAACCTGCGGGACGGACGACGCCGCCGGGCCGGCGGCCTTCCCGAAGGTCACGGCCTACCTTCGGACCGCGACCTGCGGCCGCCAATGACGACGACGAGCCCACCGAGGGCGAGCCCGGTCACCCCGGCAACGGCACCCTCGCGGACCGGGCCCAGCGACTTCTCGTGGCACGCACGGTCGATCGCGTCCTGGTTGGGTGGCATCTCACCACCCATGTAGCCGTCCCTCTTGAACAGAATGACGTCATAGGCCGAGCCGCAGAACGATGGCCCGTCACTGTTGCCCCTCTCAGGGACGTACACGTCGGTCCTCCACAGTGCCACCATGATGACGACGCCCAGCGACATCACCGCGATGGCAACCCACCGGGGCCATGCACGACCGAGGCGGGTCGTCACGGTGCACCTCGGGCAGGCCGGGCGTGAAAGGCTCGGACGAAGCCTTGTCCGTGATGCGGCTTCACAGGCCGCACCTTATGTGAAGGGGAGAACGTGAGGACGTACACGTCTCGCGCCGTGCCTGACCTGACTGGCCGAACCGCCGTCATCACCGGAGCCAACGGCGGCCTCGGGCTGCAGACCGCCATGGTGTTGGCCGCCAAGGGGGCTCACGTCGTGATGGCGGTACGCGACCAGGCGAAGGCCGCCAAGGCCGTCGAGACGATCACTGGCGAGGTCCCGGGCGCGTCGCTCGAGGTCGTCGAGCTCGACCTCGCTTCTCAGGCGTCGGTCCGGACCGCGGCAGGGCAGGTGCTCCGCAACCACGACACCATCGACATCCTCGTCAACAACGCCGGCCTCATGGCGACGCCCGAGGGACGCACGGCAGACGGCTACGAGATGCAGTTCGGCGTCAACCACCTCGGGCACTGGACGTTGACCGCCCTGCTCATGCCGGCCCTGCTGGCCGCGCCGGCCGCCCGGGTGGTCACCGTGACGAGCACCGCACACCACTTCGGGCGGCCGGTCGACCCGGAGAACCCCCACCTGCACGGCCGCTACGAGCCGTGGCGCGCCTACGGGCAGTCGAAGCTCGCCAACTACCATTTCGCGATCGGCCTCCAGAGCGCCTTCGAGCGAGCCGGAGTCGAGGCCCAGAGCCTGCTGGCGCACCCCGGGCTGACCCGCAGCGACCTGCAGACGAGAACGGTGCGCGAAGGCGGCGGCGGCCCGCTCGCTACCATCCTCGCCTGGCTGACCGAGCGCGCCGGGATGGAGGTCGAACGGGGCGCCATGCCACAGATCCGGGCCGCCACCGACCCGGGGGCCGGGGGAGGGGAGTTCTACGGACCCCGGTTCGGCAACACGGGCCCCGCGGTGCGCCTGCCACTGCTCCGTCCCGGGGCGGACCGGGCCATCGAGACCTTGTGGCGGGTCTCCGAGCGGGAGACCGGCGTGCCGCTGACGGTGTGACGGGGAGGTGTGCAGGCCCGCAGTGCGCTAGCGGGACTGGCTGAAGAGGCTGCCGTAGCGCTCCAGGTACAGCGGCCAGCCCTCGTCGTGGCCGACGCCGGCGGCGAGCGACTGCCAGCCCGGGCCATGCCGGTCCAGGTTGCGGTGCTCGAGCTCGACGCGGGTGCGCTCAGCCGATTCCGCGACGAAGACGACCTCGACCTCGCTGGCGTTCTCCGGGTCGGTCTCGAGCTGCCAGGTCGGGCCGATGTCCCAGCTGAACACCACCCGCCGCGGCGGCTCGAAGACGAGGACGCGAGCCCAGCGGCACTCGGTGCCATCGGCCCCACGATCATAGATGTGGCCTCCCACGCGCGGCTCGAACACCGTCTCGGCGATCGGCGCGCCGAGCAGGTTGTGCTCGGGTGGTTTGAAGTCCCCGAACCGCTCGGTGAACACGGCGAACGCCTTCTCCACCGATGCCGGGACCACGACGGCCCTGCGGACCACGGTGGCTGTTGTCTCTGTCATGACGACTCCTTCGACTGCTCCTCGGCCGCGGGCGATCCCACGGCCTCTTCGTAGCTGGCCAGCGCCCGGCTCCAGAAGGTGTCGAGCTGGTCCCGCAGCGCGGCGACGGCAACCGGGTTGAGGCGGTAGATCCGGCGCGTCCCGGCCACCCGTTCGGTGACCAGACCCGCATCCTTGAGCACCTTCAGCGCCTGGCTCACCGCTGGCCGGCTCACAGGGAGCTCGGCCGCCAGCTCACCGACGGCGCGGGGGCGTTCGCTCAGGAACTCGACGATGGCCCGACGGGTGGGATCACCGAGCGCGGTCCATCCGTCGGCCGCTTGGTTAGTATTCACGAACGGTAAGCATTCTCTTACGGATGGGTGACTGTCAACCCCCGGGTCGGTCCGACGACGGGGCGACGTGGGCGACGTGGGACTGCGGGAGGGCTGGGTCCGCGCTTCCGGCGGCACCGGGCTCAGCGGCATACCTCAGCGGAATGAGCACAATCTTGACGTCTCCTTAACGCACCCTCTGCAGGAGGGCGGCGCCTGCCGGATAGCGTTTCGGCATGGCCTCGATGGAGGCGCCGGTCGGCGCATGGTCGCGGGTGGGGCAGGCCCTGAGCCACCCGATCCGCGTCGTCGTCGCCGCGTTCGCCGCCGCCATCCTCATCGGCACGCTCTTGCTCAGCGCCCCACTCGCCACCGCGAGCGGCGAGGCCCCGGGTCTCGTCACCGCTCTGTTCACCGCGACGTCAGCGGTCTGTGTGACGGGCCTCGTCCTCGTCGACACCGGGAGCTACTGGTCCGGCTTCGGTCAGGGCGTCATCCTGCTGCTCATCCAGATCGGGGGTCTGGGCATCATGACGCTCGCCTCGGTCCTCGCGGTGCTGATCGGCCGGCGAATCGGCGTCCGAGCGAGCCTGCTATCCGGCGCCGAGGCTCGACACGGCAACACGGCCGGCATGAGCGCCCGGGAGGTCGTGGTCGGGGTCGTGCGGACCAGCCTGCTCTTCGAGGCGGCCGTCGCCGTCGTGCTCATCCTCCGGTTCGCCCTCAGCTACGACGAGAGTCCCGGGCGGGCGGTCTATCTCGGGGTCTTCCACGCCGTGTCCGCCTTCAACAACGCCGGCTTCGCGCTCTGGTCCGACAGCATCGAGCGGTTCGCGCTCGACCCCGTGGTCTCCCTCGTCATCGCCGGGGCCATCATCTGCGGCGGACTCGGGTTCCCCGTGCTGTGGGAGCTGCGGCGCCGATGGAGACGGCCGAACACCTGGTCCCTGCACAGCCGGATCACGGTGGGAGCAACAACCCTCCTCCTCGTCATCAGCACCGGTGTCATCACCTTGGCGGAGTGGGGCAACGAGGCGACGATGGGGGCCTTCCCGGCGCCCGGAAAGGTGCTGGCCGGGTTCTTCCACGCCGTCAACACCCGGACAGCCGGCTTCAACAGCCTGCCCACCGGCGACCTGCGCTCCGAGAGCCTGCTCGCCAGCGACCTGCTCATGTTCATCGGCGGGGGCAGCGCCGGCACCGCCGGCGGGATCAAGGTCACCACCTTCGTGCTGATGGGCTACGTCATGTGGGCCGAGCTGCGCGGGGAGCGCCGCGTCGTCGCGTTACGGCGAACCATCCCGTCCGACGTCCAGCGCCAGGCCCTGACCATCGCCTTCTTCGCCGTGACCACGGTCATCATCTCCACATGGCTGCTGCTGGCCACCACCGCCTTCTCGCTCGACGTCGTGCTGTTCGAGGTCACCTCGGCCTTCGGCACCGTCGGGCTGTCGACCGGGATCACCGCGAGCCTGCCCACCCACGGCCAGCTGGTGCTGACCGCCCTGATGTTCATCGGTCGCCTCGGACCACTGACCGTCGGAGCCTCCCTCGCCCTCCGGGCGAGGCCGCGCCGCTTCGAGTACCCGGAGGAGAGGACCATTGTCGGCTGAGAGACCCCGCGTCGTCGTCATCGGGCTGGGCCGGATGGGCGGCTCGCTGGCCACTGCGCTCGTCGGCCGGGAGGTCGACGTGCTCGCCATCGACGTGCGGCCCGACGTCGTGCAGACGTACTCCGAGACCCTGCCCAACGTCATCGTCGCCGACGCGTCCGACCCCGAGGTGCTGAGCCAGCTCGACCTGCCCTCCTACGGGCGGGCCGTCGTGGCCATCGGGGAGGCCCTCGAGGCCAGCGTGCTGGCGACCTCGCTGCTCTCCGACCTCGGCATCCCCGACATCTGGGCGAAGGCGTCCTCCGAACAGCACGGGCGGATCCTGAAACGCATGGGCGCCCACCACGTGGTCCTCCCCGAGCACGAGGCGGGAGCCAGGCTCGCCCACCTCGTGACCGGCCACATGCTCGACTTCCTCGCCGTCGACGAGGACTTCGCCTTCATCAAGACAGCGGTTCCGCGGACCCTGGCCGGCCAGTCGCTCGGGGAGTCGGGCATCCGCGCGAGATACGGGGTCACCGTCGTCGCGATCAAGCCGGCCGGCGGTGCGTTCAGCTATGCCACCGCCGAGACCCGTCTCGGCCCCGACGACATCATCGTCGTCTCCGGGGCCGCGACGGCCGTGACCCGTTTCGCCGACCTCACCTGACCTCTCCTCCCGAGAGCTCGGGCGGTCCAACGCGAGACTGGTGCGTCACATTGGTTGATGCCCCTGCGTCGCCAATGCAGACTGATGCGTGGCGACGAGACCACCCGGACCTCGAGGTGCGAGGTCCACGACCTCAGGAGGATCGACGTGACTGAACGCGGCAGCGAGAGCGAGAACCCGGTCATCGAGGCCCCGGCACCGAGTCCTCACCGACCCCGCACCAACCAGGACTGGTGGCCCAACCAGCTCAACCTCCAGGTCCTCCACCAGCACAGCCCGCTGTCGAACCCGTTGGGCGCCGACTTCACCTACCCGGAGGCCTTCCAGCGTCTCGACGTCGAGGCCCTGAAGCGCGACATCGTCGAGGTGATGACGACCTCGCAGGACTGGTGGCCGGCGGACTACGGGCACTACGGGCCGCTCTTCATCAGGATGAGCTGGCACGCCGCGGGCACCTACCGGATCGAGGACGGCCGCGGCGGCGCGGGCGACGGCTCCCAGCGTTTCGCCCCGCTCAACAGCTGGCCCGACAACGCGAACCTCGACAAGGCGCGGCGTCTGCTGTGGCCCGTGAAGAAGAAGTACGGGAGCGCCATCTCCTGGGCCGACCTGCTCGTCTTCGCGGGCAACTGTGCCCTCGAGTCCATGGGCTTCCAGACGTTCGGCTTCGGCTTCGGCCGTGAGGACATCGCGGAGCCCGAGGAGATCTTCTGGGGACCCGAGGACACCTGGCTCGGTGACGAGCGCTACAGCGACGAGCGGGAGCTGACCGGACCCTTCGGGGCCGTCCAGATGGGCCTCATCTACGTCAACCCGGAGGGACCCAACGGCAACCCGGACCCGCTGGCGTCGGCCCGCGACATCCGCGAGACCTTCCGCCGGATGGCCATGAACGACGAGGAGACCGTCGCGCTCATCGCCGGTGGCCACACCTTCGGCAAGACCCACGGGGCCGCGCCCGCCGACGACAACATCGGGCCCGAGCCCGAGGCTGCGCCGATCGAGGACATGGGCCTGGGCTGGAAGAACCGCCACGGCACCGGCAAGGGGGCCGACACCATCACCTCCGGGCTCGAGGTCACCTGGACCTACCACCCGATCCGCTGGGACAACGAGTTCTTCCACATCCTCTTCGCGTACGAGTGGGAGCTCACGGAGTCGCCTGCCGGCGCGCACCAGTGGCGCCCCAAGAACGGCGCCGGGTCGGACATGGTGCCCCCGGCCGTCGAGGGAGCGTCGAGCCGCGAGCCGCGCATGCTCACGTCCGACCTCGCGCTGCGGGTCGACCCGGTCTACGAGAAGATCTCGCGTCGCTTCCTCGAGCACCCCGACGAGTTCCAGCTCGCCTTCGCCAAGGCCTGGTACAAGCTCCTCCACCGTGACATGGGCCCGGTCGCGCGCTACCTCGGCCCGTGGGTCGCCGAGCCGCAGCTGTGGCAGGACCCGGTGCCCCCGGTGGACCACGAGCTGGTCTCCGCCGCCGACGTCGCGAGCCTCAAGGCGAAGGTTCTCGAGTCAGGGCTGTCCATCCCGCAGCTCGTGCTGACCGCGTGGGGAGCTGCGGCCAGCTTCCGTGACACGGACAAGCGGGGCGGGGCCAACGGCGCGCGGATCCGGCTCGAGCCGCAGCGCAGCTGGGAGGTCAACCAGTCGGCCGAGCTGGCAACCGTGCTGGGCACGCTCGAGCGGATCCAGGGGGAGTTCAACGACTCCCAGTCCGGGGGCAAGCGGGTCTCCCTCGCGGACCTCATCGTCCTCGGTGGCTGCGCGGCCGTCGAGCAGGCGGCGCGGAACGCCGGCCATGAGGTCACGGTGCCGTTCTCGCCGGGCCGCACCGATGCCACCCAGGAGCAGACCGACGTCGAGTCGTTCTCGGTGCTGGAGCCCAAGGCGGACGGTTTCCGCAGCTACCTGCGCTCCGGGGAGAAGCTGCCCCCGGAGACCTTGCTGCTCGATCGCGCGAACCTGCTCCGACTGACCGCTCCCGAGATGACGGTCCTCATCGGCGGGATGCGGGCCCTCGGCGCCAACGTCGGCGGCACGTCCCACGGCGTGCTCACCGAGCGTCCGGGCGCGCTGACCAACGACTTCTTCGTCAACCTGCTCGACATGGGCACCGAGTGGCGCACGTCCGAGAGCGCCGAGAACGTCTACGACGGCCGCGACCGGTCCACCGGGGAGCTCAAGTGGACGGCGACGGCGGTCGACCTGGTCTTCGGCTCGCACTCGCAGCTGCGGGGGATCTCCGAGGTCTACGGCGCCGACGATGCGAGCGAGAAGTTCGTCCGTGACTTCGTGGCCGCCTGGGACAAGGTGATGAACCTGGACCGCTTTGACCTGCGCTGACCCCCGACGTTCACGGCCGCCAGGCCTTCCCAGTCACGGCCTCCGCCCCTAGTCTGTGCCGTGGCCCGGCGCCCGCCGGGGTCTCACAGCAGCTCATCACCGCGGTGCCCGGCGTGATCCGCCGGGCACCGCGGTACTCACAGATAGGGAGGCAGCACGCAGCGTCGCATGCGCACGTTCGGTGTCGGAGCCACCGTGGCCATCGCGGGGGTCGTGGCCGCCAGCGCTCTGGCACCCTCGGCCAACGCCGCCGGCAAACCAGCGGACGACGGAATCTTCGCCATCAGCAAGGGGTTCCGCAAGGGCGTCACCGTCCAAGGCATCAACGAGCACCTCAAGGCCTTCAACGACATCGCTGCCGACGGCAACCGCGTGTCGGGCACGGACAACTTCAACAAGTCGGTCGACTACGTCAAGAGCCGTCTCGTCGCGGCGGGCTACGACGTCGAGCTCCAACCGTTCGAGTTCGTCTACAACGCCGATCTGACCCCCGCGGTTCTCCAGCGGGTCATGCCCTCAGGGATCACCTACGCCGACGGCACCGACTTCGCGTCGATGACCTACAGCGGCAACGGTGACGTCACTGCTGCGGCCACCATCGTCGGCGCCGGCGACGCCACGCCCGGCTGCGACGCCAGCGACTTCGCCGGCTTCCCCGCCGGCACCGTCGCCGTCGTCAGCCGAGGCGCGTGCACCTTCTACGCCAAGGCCGCGAACGCCCAGGCGGCCGGCGCAAGTGCCGTGGTCGTCTTCAACAACGTGCCGGGCGGTCTCAACGGCACCCTGGGAGGCACCGGCATCACCATTCCGGTCGTCGGCACGATTCCGCAGGTCGGCGTCGACCTCGCTGCTCCCGGCGCCACGGTCCGCGTCAAGGTCGACCGCGTCAACGAGACGCGCACGACGTACAACGTCATCGCGGAGACGGCGACGGGCGACCCCGACAACGTCGTGGTCGTCGGCGCCCACCTCGACAGCGTCCCGCGCGGTCCCGGCATCAACGACAACGGTTCCGGGTCGGCCACGATCCTCGAGGTGGCCGAGGTCTTCGCCGCTCAGGGCCGTGAGGCCAAGAGCAAGGTGCGTTTCGTCTGGTGGGGTGCTGAGGAGTTCGGCCTGCTCGGCTCCAACCACTACGTCGCGAGCCTCTCCGACGAGGAGCTGAGCACGATCAAGCTCAACCTCAACTTCGACATGATCGGCTCGCCGAACTACGTCCGGTTCGTCTACGACGGCGACAACTCGGCCTTCCCGGTCGGACCGGGTGCGGCCAAGGGCCCGGACGGCTCCGGCGCGGTCGAGGCGCTCTTCCACGACTACTTCAAGGCAGTCGGCCTCAAGAGCGCGCAGACCCCGTTCAGCGGGCGGTCCGACTACGGGCCGTTCATCGCCAAGGGCATCCCGGCCGGTGGCCTCTTCACCGGCGCCGAGGGTCTCAAGACCGCCCAGCAGGCGGCTGACTTCGGCGGCATCGCCGGCTCGGCCTACGACGCCTGCTACCACCTCTTCTGCGACAGCTTCGCCAACGTCAACCAGAAGGGCCTGGACGAGATGAGCGACGGCGTCGCTCACGCCGTGCTCACCTACGCCAACCACGACTTCGCCAAGACCCCGCTCACCAACCCGCCCGCCGAGGTCAACGGCACGGGCGCGGGCGGCGAGGGCGGCGGCCTCCACGCCGAGCACGACCACGAGGAAGAGGTCCAGTGACCTCCTGACTGAGGTGCGAGCCCACCCGGCTCGCTTCACAGCTCGTCGTATGCCGCTGGGTTGCCTTGCGCTGCAAGGCAACCCAGCGCGCTTTCCTGGGTTCTCAGGCAGGGCCGTCCCGAGCCCGTGGCGCCGTCGCCGCGCCGCCTACCCTTGAGGGATGAGCCGAAGAAGCAGATCCGCGGACCACAGGCCGCTGACGCCCGGTGACGTCGTCGTGCGGCGTGCCGCTCCCGCGGATGCCGAGGCGGTCATCGAGCTGCGCGCCCTGATGTTCTCGGCCATGGGGGTCGCCGGAGTCGATGCCCCGGGCTGGCGGGAGGCTGCGGTCCGATGGTTCCAGGGGGAGCCGGCCCAGCGGCATACGTGCGCCGTCATCGCGGAACGCGACGGTCAGGTGCTCGCCGGAGCGATGGGGTCGCTCCGGACCGAGATGCCGTCCCCGCTCAACCCCAATGGCGTGTCGGGGCTGCTCAGCAACGTCGCCACCGTCCCCGACGCGCGGCGACAGGGGTTGGCGCGGGCGTGCGTCATCGGCGTCCTCGACTGGTTCCAACACGAGACGGAGGCGTCGACGCTCGAGCTGTTCGCGACCGGCGAGGGCGCCGGGCTCTACGAGCACCTCGGCTTCGCTGTGACCGCCTGGCCGGCGATGCGGATGCGGCTCACCCGCTGAGGGGCGGGACCCCGGGTCCCCGGGTCCCCGGGTCCCCGGGTCCCCGGGTCCCCGGGTCCACGAGTCGGACCGCCTGTGTCCCCCAGATGTATGGACGTCCTACGATCGGGCCAGGCGTCGCCTCCGGCGACGTCCGGAAGGGGCTGGTGATCATGGGTGACGGCGCGCCGAACGAGCCGCGTGGCGTGCGCTACGAGCGGGTCGGCCGACTCGGGCGGGTCACCCTGGCGCGGCCAGAGGCGTCGAACGCGTTCGACCTGCCTGCGGCCCGGTCCCTGGGCGCCGCCCTCGACCAGGCGGAGTCCGACGCCCGCAGGTCAGCCATCGGGGCCGTGCTGCTGACCGGCGAAGGGCCGCGCTTCTGCGCCGGCGGCGACGTCCGCTCCTTCGTCGCAGCCGACGACCAGCCAGGCTACCTGCGCGAGCTGGCGACCGCGCTCGAGGCGGAGCTGCGCCGGTTGTCCGAGCTGCCGCTGCCGGTCGTGGCTGCCGTGCAGGGGAGTGTGGCAGGGGCCGGCCTCGCGTTCCTGCTCAACTCCGACATCGTCGTCTCAGCCCGGTCGACGCGCTTCACGATGGCCTACGCCGGCATCGGGCTCACCCCCGACTGCGGTGTCTCCTACCTGCTCCCGCGCGCCATCGGCCAGCAGCGCGCTCTCGCGCTCGCGCTCACCGGACGGGTCCTGGCCGCGGACGAGGCCGCCGACTGGGGCCTCGTCACCGAGGTCGTCGACGACGAGGGTCTCGCCGACCGGGCCGTCGCCCTGGCCGAGGCCGTCGCTGCGGGCGCGGCCGGACCGCCCGGCGCTCTCGGGCAGGCCAAGCGGCTGATCCGGACCGCGTGGGAGGGCAGCCGCGGCGACAGCGCCGTGGACGAGGTCGAGACCATCGCCGCGGCGGTGGCGTCGCCGGAGGCCCAGGAGCGCATCGAGCGCTTCGTCAACCGCTGATGCACCGAGCCTAGGAGAAGAGCATGTCGCTCATGACGCGCAGCAGCACCGTCGACGGGATCATCCGCCGCAGCGCCCGGACCTTCCGGGACCGACCGGCCACGATCTTCGAGGGTCGAACGCTGACCTACGCCGCCCTCGACGAAGCGGTCTCCCGTGCTGCGGCCCACCTGTTGGGGCTGGGCCTGACCAAGGGGGACCGGGTCGCGGCCTACGGCAAGAACTCCGACGCCTACCTCATCGGGTTCCTCGCGTGCGCCCGGGCGGGACTCGTCCACGTGCCGCTCAACTACAACCTCACCGGCCCGGAGCTCAGCTACCTGGTCTCCCAGTCGGGCAGCCGCACCATCCTCCACGACCCGGGCCTCGCCGGACACCTGGACCTGCTCGAGCCCGAGGCGGCGGACCTGCTGGAGCACCGCATCCCGCTCCGTGACGCCGAAGGGTCGCTCGTCGACGTCGCCCTGGCCGGACCCGTCCCGGAGGTCGAGGTGGAGGTCGCCGACAGCGACACGGCACAGTTCCTCTACACCTCCGGCACGACCTCCCGCCCCAAGGCCGCGATCATGAGCCACCGGGCGCTCGTCCACGAGTACGTCTCGTGCATCGTCGCGCTCGACCTCGCCGCCGACGACAACCCGCTCCACGTCATGCCGCTCTACCACTCCGCGCAGATGCACGTCTTCCTCGTCCCGTGGCTCGCCGTCGGCGCGACGAACACCATCCTCGAGGTCCCGGACCCGGCCGAGATCCTCCGGCGCATCGAGCACGACGGCCACCGGGCCTTCTTCGCGGCGCCGACGCTGTGGGTGGCGATGGCCAACCACGCGGACTTCGAGAGCCGCGACCTCGACGGGCTGCACAAGGCCTACTACGGTGCATCGATCATGCCCGTGCCCGTCCTCCAGCGGATCCAGGCGAAGGCGCCATCGCTGGGCTTCTACAACTGCTTCGGCCAGTCCGAGGTCGCGCCGCTCGCGACGGTCCTGCGTCCGGAGGAGCACGCCGACCGACCGGACTCCGCCGGGCGGCCCATCCTCTTCGTCGAGGCCAGGGTCATCGACCCGGAGGGCAACGACGTCGGACCCGGCGAGACGGGCGAGATCGTCTACCGGTCCCCGCAGCTCTGCGACGGCTACTGGAACAACCGGGAGGCCACCGAGGAGGCCTTCGCGGGGGACTGGTTCCACTCCGGCGACCTCGTGCGCATCGACGAGGAGGGCTACATCTTCGTCGTCGACCGGATCAAGGACGTCATCAACACCGGTGGCGTGCTCGTGGCGTCCCGCGAGGTCGAGGACGCCCTCTACACGCACCCCGCGGTCGCCGAGGTGGCGGTCGTCGGAGCCCCGGACGAGAAGTGGGTCGAGGCCGTGACCGCCTTCGTCGTGCCCAAGGCGGAGGTCACCGAGGCCGATCTCATCGCCCATGTCCGCGGCTCGCTCGCCTCCTTCAAGATCCCCAAGCGCATCACCTTCGTCGAGTCGCTGCCGCGCAACGCGTCCGGCAAGATCCTCAAGCGCGAGCTGCGCCAGGACGCGCCCGCCTCCTGAGGCCGGCTGGCCGACGCCGAGGGAGCGGCCCAGCCAGGCGTCACTGCGCTCAGTCCAGGGGTATGCCGCTGGGCCGGCTCTCCGGGGCAGCCGGCGTCCGGGCCCTCCCGCCCGATGCGATGGGCTGGCGCCCCAGGAGGGGAGCGCCCGACCAGGAGATCGCCACGGCGAGCGCTCCGGCCGCGACGGTGACGGCGTAGGCGGGGGTGTGCCCGCCCCAGTCCGCGAGCCGCCCCGCGACGGCCGCGCCGACCGCGTACCCGAGCCCGGTCGCGGCGGCGAGCAGGGTCATCGCGGCACCGACCCGGGTCGGCGGCGTGATCCGCTCACCGAGCGTGAAGGTCGTGATCATGTAGGGGGCGACGGAGACGCCGAGCGCAAGGAGGACCGGGACGAGCGTGCCGACGGACCCGACGAGAAGGAGGGGGACCGACAGCGCAAGCAGGAGCACGGCCAGCCAGCGCAGGCGACTGGGCAGGGCCCAGGTCGGGGGCAGCGCCGCCATGGCCAGGCCCGCGAGCACGCTGCCGACCCCGAGCAGCGCATGGAGGTAACCGGTCAGGCCGGGCTGGCCATCGTCTGTCGCGAGCACCGAGGTGCCGGTCTGCACCGAGCCGAAGACCGTGCCGATGACGAACTGGCTGGCGCAGAGCAGCACGAGCCCGGCCGTGAGGAGCCGCCCTCGCTCGTGTGGTCCACCGTGTCGGGCCACGGCGTGGGCGAGCACGGCGGTGTCGTGCAGGGCGAACCACGTGCCGAACGCCGCGAGCAGGGCTGCCGCCACCCCCAGTGCTGCGGTCGGGTTGGCGACGGAGATGACGAGTCCGACCACCGCCGGCCCCAGGACGAACGACGCCTCGTCCGCCGCCCCCTCGTAGGAGAAGGCGGTCTCCACGAGCCGAGGCTGAGCGCGTCCGGCTCGAGAGGCGATGGGGCGCCACCGGACCCTGGCCATCGGTCCCACCTGCGGGAGGAACAGGCCGGTGACGGCGCTCGCCACTGCGGACCAGCCCCATGGCGCAGCGGAGTTCGCGATCAACAGCAGGGCCGTCAACCCTGCGGAGCCGACGACGGACTGCACGGCGATGACGCGGCGCTGGCCGAAGCGGTCTGCCCAGCCGCCCCAGACCGGGGCGCCGACCGCGTTGGCGACGGCCAGCGCACCCGCCGCGGCGCCCCCGGCTCCGTAGCTGCCGGTGGTGCCGGAGACGAGCAGCAGGGTGCCCAGCTGGCTCATCGCCAACGGGAGCCGAGCGATGAAGGCGACGACGACGTAGGCCGGGCCGGTCAGGCCGAACAGCCGACGGTAGGAGTCGAGGGGCGACACGGGCAGCTCCTGGGGTGTGCGAAAGAGCGCACACCTTCCCGCCCAACAGGTGCGCCAGGGCCCTTTGCTGCGGTCAGTCTACGCGGGCCCGCCGGTGCTTCCCCGGCGCCAGTGCAGCGCCCACCGGTGAACGACCTCCACGAGCGCGGCGCCGACGCACCCGATCCCGAGGGACTGCCAGACCAGCGCCCCGGGCGCGTGGAACCCGAAGAACGCGTTGGCGACCGGCAGCACGAAGGCGAGCAGGGCGAGCAGGGCCATGGTCCCGATGAGCACCGCCTTCCACCACCGCAGCGGACGAGCCAGGACGACGAGGATCCAGAAGAAGACGACGAGCAGGGTGATCGTCGCGCCCGTGCTGGGCTGGATGCAGGCGAGGTCGACGGTGGCGCCCGGTCGGACGATCTCGCATCGAGCCGAGAACTCCTCCGGGGGCACGCCGTAGCGCCGTCCGCTGAGGACGTACGAGGCGATGACGGCGAGCCCGGCGATGGTGCCCGCGGGCACTGCGAAACGGAGGATCCGGCCGAGGAAGCCGGGCAGGTAGCGTCGCCTGTTCGGTCCCAGGGCGAGGAAGAACGCGGGTGTCCCGATGGTGAGGGTGGACACGAGCGTCAGGTGGCGTGGGAGGAACGGGAACGGCAGCGCGGCGAACGCGGCCGCGAGGATGGCGAGCAGACTCATCGCGTTCTTCGCGACAAAGAGGTTGGCGACGCGTTCGACGTTGCCGATGACACGGCGCCCCTCGGCGAGCACCTTCGGCAGGTGCGCGAAGCGACCATCGAGCAGGACGAGCTCCGCGACGGCCTTGGTGGCCTGCGCGCCGTTGCCCATGGCCACCCCGATGTCGGCATCCTTGAGCGCCAAGGCGTCGTTGACTCCGTCCCCGGTCATGGCGACGACGTGCCCGTCCGCCTGGAGCGCGTGGACGAAGGCGCGCTTCTGCTCCGGGGAGACGCGACCGAAGACCGTTGCCCGGGCCAGCACCTCCCGCAGCTGCTCCGGGTCGTCGCCGAGCGTCCGGGCGTCGACGGGCTCGCCCGGGTCGAGCCCGACCTCGCGGGCGACCGCTGCCACCGTCTGTGGGTTGTCGCCCGAGATGATCTTGACCGCGACGCCCTCCTCCTCGAAGTAGTCGAGGGTCTCGCGGGCGTCGGGGCGGATCTGCTCGGTGAGGGTGACCAGGGCGGCCGGGGTGAGGTCTGCGGGCAGGACCGGCTCCTCGAGGTGCTCGGAACTGCGGGCCAGCAGGACGACGCGGCGGCCCTTCCGGGCCAGCACGGCCACCTCGTCCCGCAGCGGGTCGTCCTCGGCCAGGAGCACCTCGGGGGCGCCGAGGGCCCACGTCTCGTGGTCCTCGAAGCACGCCGCGCTCCACTTCCGGTCGGAGGTGAACGGCACGGCGGCGGTGCGGCGCCACCCGGGCGGCTGGAGGGCCGCCCCCACGGCCGCGAGGGTGCCGTTGACGTTCGGGTCGTCCGCCAGGGCGCCCAGGGCGCAGCGGACCTCCTCGGCGTCGGCTCCTCGCACGGGTCGGGCGTCCTCGAAGGCGATCTCGCCCACGGTCAGCGTGCCGGTCTTGTCGAGGCAGACGACGTCGACGCGGGCGAGGCCCTCGACTGCGGGCAGCTGCTGGACGAGGACCTGGTCCCGGGTCAGCGAGACCGCGGCCAGGAGGAAGGCGACGGAGGTGAGCAGGACCAGCCCCTCGGGGACGAGGCCGACCACGCCGGCGGCGGAGCGCAGGACCACCGACTGCCAGCCCTGCTCGCCGAGGACGCTCCACTGCGACCAGATCTGCAGGGGCAGGGCGACGGCGATGATCCACGTGATGTAGCGCAGCAGCGTGTTGATCGACGACTGGATCTCGGAGCGCGTCCGGGTGAACCTCGTCGCCTCGGCCGCGATCCGGTTGACGTAGGCATCCCGACCCACCGCCTTGGCGTGGTAGCGCCCGGACCCGGCCACGACGCTGGTCCCCGAGAGGATCTCGTCGCCCGCTGGGTGGTGCACCGGGTCGGACTCGCCGGTGAGGTTGGCCTCGCCGAGCTCGAGGCCCTCCGAGGTGAGGAGGACTCCGTCGGCCGGCACCTCATCCCCCGCCCGCAGCTCGATGAGGTCGTCGAGGACGACCTCGCGTGTCGGGATGTCGGCGGCTCGGCCGTCCCGCACCACCCTCGTCGTCGGGGCGTGGAGCAGCGCGAGCCGGTCGAGCTTGCGCTTGGCGAGGTACTCCTGGGTGATCCCGATGGCCGAGTTGAGGACGAGGATGATGCCGAAGAGGCCGTCGGCGACGGACCCGGTCGTCATGACGAGGACGAAGAGGGCACCGAGGATGGCGTTGAACCGGGTGAGGACGTTGGCCCGGACGATCTCCCCGATCGAGCGGGAGGTCCGCTCACCGACCTCGTTGACCTCCCCGCGGGCAACCCGCTCAGCCACCTGGCCGCTGGTCAGCCCCGTCACGTGGTCGGTGTGCGCTTCCCCGGTGGTCGTCACCGCCTCATTGTCGTATGCCGGCGGGCCGGCTCCTCGGAGAACCCGCGGACCCAGCCCGGCTGGGAAGGGACGGCTCCGGCGGAACGAGCCCAGCGGCATACGGCATCGTCGAGCCGGTCGAGGGCGAGGCATGACGGGACGCGACGACGGCGCGGTCGCTCCTCGGACGACCACCGGGGCACCCGGCCGGTCGTGGGACCATGATCAGGTGACTGAGTCGATCCAGCGTGCCCGGGCCACCACCGCCTCCTACTCGATCACGATGCGACTCCACACGGGCACCGACCCGGCCGTCATCGGCGAGCTCGCGACCAAGGTGGCCGAGAGCGGCGGCATCACCACGGCACTCGACGTCGTCGACTCGCACCCCGACTCGCTGGTCATCGACCTCACGGCGTCGGCCGCCGACGGAGACCACGCCACCGAGCTCGTCCAGGCGGTGGAGACCCTCGACGGCGTCCGGGTCCACAAGGTGTCCGACCTCGTCTTCCTGCTCCACCTCGGCGGCAAGATCAGCGTCGAGTCGAAGGTCAACCTCCGCAACCGACAAGACCTCGCCATGGCCTACACCCCGGGCGTGGGTCGCGTCAGCATGGCCATCGCCGAGCACCCCGAGGACGCGCGGCGCCTGACGATCAAGGGCAACTCGGTCGCCGTCGTCACCGACGGCACCGCCGTCCTCGGCCTCGGCAACATCGGTCCCAAGGCGGCCCTGCCGGTCATGGAGGGCAAGGCGGCGCTGTTCAAGCGGTTCGCCGGGATCGACGCGTGGCCGATCTGCCTCGACACGACCGACGTGGACGAGATCGTCCGAACCGTCGAGCTCATCGCCCCCGGGTTCGGCGGCATCAACCTCGAGGACATCGCCGCCCCGAAGTGCTTCGAGATCGAGGCCAAGCTCCGCGAGCGGCTCGACATCCCCGTCTTCCACGACGACCAGCACGGCACCGCGATCGTCGTGCTCGCTGCGCTGACCAACGCGCTGCGCTGCATCGACATGCGGCTGCCCGACGCCCGCATCCTCGTCTCCGGCGGCGGGGCGGCCGGCTCGGCCATCGTGCAGCTCCTGCTCGCGGCCGGTGCCGCCGACGTCACCGTCTATGACCGGATCGGCCTGCTCCACCGCGAGGACGAACGGCTCACCCCGGCCTGGCGCACCCTCGCCGAGAAGACCAACCCCCGAGGGCTCACCGGTGACCTGCGAGCGGGTCTGCAGGGCGCCGACGTCTTCATCGGGGTCAGCGCGCCCCGCATCCTCGACCCCCGGTGGATCGACGAGATGGCGCCGAAGCGGGTCGTCTTCGCGCTCGCCAACCCCGACCCGGAGGTCGACATCCACGAGGCGACGAAGCACGCGACCGTCGTCGCCTCCGGGCGCAGCGACTACCCCAACCAGATCAACAACGTCCTCGCCTTCCCCGGTGTGTTTCGCGGTCTGCTCGACGCCAGGGCGAGCGACGTGACGACGGAGATGCTCATCAAGGCGGCGGAGGCGATCGCCTCGGTCGTCACCGACGAGCAGCTCAACCCGAACTACATCATCCCGAGCGTCTTCCACCCCGACATGAGCAAGACGGTCGCCAAGGCGATCGTCGACTGCGTGACGAAGGCTCCTGACGCCGAGGGGTGAGCGGACGTGAACCGGTGACGCGCGACCACGCGTCCGGCCCCTTGCGGCCGGCGCTTCGCTTCGCGCTCGACGGGCGCCGTGCGTGGGCGGTCTGGCTGGCCGCCATCTCCGTCTACGTGCTCGCGGTGTTCCACCGCACCTCGCTCGGCGTGGCCGGGCTGCAGGCGGCTGAACGGTTCGGCATCAGCTCCGCCGAGCTGTCCACCTTCACCATCGTCCAGGTCTTCGTCTATGCGGCGATGCAGCTGCCCGTCGGCGCCCTGCTCGACCGCTTCGGCTCCAAGCGGCTCCTCGGTGTCGGCCTGACCCTCGTCACGGTCGCCCAGCTGGCCTTCGCCTTCGTCGACTCGTTCGCGGCGGCGCTGGCGTGTCGGGTCCTGCTCGGCATGGGTGACTCGATGGTCTTCATCGCGGTGCTCCGGCTGGCCGCCCTCTGGTTCTCGCCCCGACGCACGCCGATGGTCACCCAGCTCACCGGTCTGCTCGGCCAGCTGGGCGCCCTGGCCGCGGCGGGTCCGCTGGCGGCCGCGTTGAACACCTTCGGCTGGACCCCGTCGTACGCCGTGGCGGCGTCGCTCGGCGTGGTGACCGGTGTCATCCTCGTGGCGATCGTCAAGGACAGCCCCTACGCCGACCAGCACCGGGAGGAGCTGCGGCTCGCCGCCCTGGCTCGGACCCTGAGACAGGCCTGGCTGGTACCGGGGACCCGGCTCGGGCTGTGGACGCACTTCACGTCCCAGTTCGCCGCGAACATGTTCACGATGTTGTGGGGCTTCCCGTTCCTCGTCTCCGGTCAGGGACTCTCCGCCCAGACCGCCAGCATCCTGCTCATGACGATGACTGCCACGTCGATGGCGACCAGTCCGCTCGTCGGCACGCTCGTCATGCGGTATCCCTTCTCGCGCAGCACCCTCGTCATGTGGATCGTCGTGGCGGGCATGGCTGCGTGGGCGGCGGTGCTGGTGTGGCCGGGACGCGCTCCGCTCTGGCTGCTCGCCGTCCTCGTCGTCACCATCGCCGTCGGCGGGCCGGGGTCGATGATCGGCTTCGACATGGCTCGCACGTTCAACCCACCCACGCGACTCGGCAGCGCCTCGGGCATCGTCAACACCGGGGGCTTCATCGCCACTCTCACCGCGGTGGCGCTCGTCGGCGTCGTCCTCGACCGGGTCGCTCCGGCGGGGCCGTCGACGTGGGACACGGACGCCTTCCGGGCGGCGATGGCGATCCAGTTCCCGGTCTGGGCGCTGGGTCTGGCCCAGATCTGGCGCTACCGCCGCAAGACCCGCCGGGCGGCCCTGGAGTCCGACCCGGAGGCGTATGCAGCGATGCAGGCCGGCAAGAACGTCACCTTCCACTGAGGCGTCGTGTCACGTGGTTCCCGGATCGCCGTCAGTCTGGGACGTCTGACGGGACGAGACCCGCCCCGCGTGCTCACCATGGGGCTACAGACCAGACTCGTCCCGTCCGTCGTCCCGCCAAGGTCAGCGAGGAGCAGGCCGTGGATGGGACCCGGGCGCGTGCCCACCACAGTGCAACAGGTCGGGCTGGTCCCTCCTCTCGTACCGCATCGAGAGGTCCGAGGGCAGCGGAACGCCGCTCAGCGGCATACTGCTGCGGGGTTGCCGGTTCGGTTGGCAGGAGGGGCCGGCCGCGGACTCAGCCCCGGGTGCGGAGGCGGACGTTCGGGAGGGCGGGGGCTGGCAGGGTGTCCGGCCAAGCGTCCGCGAAAGCGCCGAACTGCACCCCGCCACGAGCGTCACGCTCGCGCTGCCACGCGTCGCGGAAGCGCACCACCTCGTCGTGGCTCCGCCCGATGAAGTTCCACCACATGACGATCTGCTCCCCGAGCGGCGTTCCCCCGAGCAGGAGCAGCCTCGTCACCTCCGCCGGACTCGCCTCGACGGTGATCCGGTCGGCGCCGAGGGGGTGGAAGATGATCTCGCCCGGCTTCGCCACCGCGCCATGAGACGTGAGCGTTCCTGTGTCGCAGAGAAACCCGTGTTCATGGGTGGGGTTGACCGCGATCTCGAGCCGCTGTCCGGGCCGGAGGTTGACCTCGGCCCCAACGAGGTCGGAGTACATCGAGACCGGGGACGTCTCCCCGAACAGCGTGCCGAGAAAGACGAGCACCCGAGCGCCGTCGACGTCGATGGCCGGTGGCTCGTAGTGCTCGAAGGCCGGTGAGACGAAACGGTGCTCGTCGGGGAGGGCGACCCAGAGCTGCGCGCCGTGCAGCAGGGTGGTCGCCTCGGTCGAGAACTCCGAGTGTGCGATCCCGGAGCCGGCGGTCATGATGTTGAGCTGTCCAGGCACGACCATCGCATGGGCCCCCGTGGTGTCGCGATGCTCGATCTCACCCGTGAAGAGCCATGAGACCGTCTGCAGCCCCGTGTGGGGATGGCCCGGGACCTTCATGCCGCCGGTGTCCGAGACGTCGTCGGGCCCGTAGTGGTCGACGAAGCACCATGCCCCGATGAGCGAGCGCTCGCGTTGGGGCAGGCTGCGACGCACCGGCATGGCCCGGGGACCGCCGAGCGGCACCTCTCGGTAGGGCAGCACGACGGCAGCACCCGTGGGTCGACCGTCGCCACCCTCGCCACCCTCGCAGACCAGCTCGGCCGGGTTCTTCTCTGGGTTGCTCACCTCGACCACGCTAGCCCGGTCGG
Organism: Intrasporangium sp. DVR; assembly: GCF_040365325.1. Classification (NCBI taxonomy): domain Bacteria; kingdom Bacillati; phylum Actinomycetota; class Actinomycetes; order Micrococcales; family Intrasporangiaceae; genus Intrasporangium; species Intrasporangium sp. DVR. The sequence continues at coordinate 24,364 of NZ_BAABZW010000003.1, forward strand.
GCAGACTCGGGCCATGGCGACAGATCCCCAGACCGGCCAGGACGCGACCGCAACCACCGGCCGCGAGTCGAGCCTCGCGGGCACCGCGAGCGACGACAGCACCCAGGTCGTGACGCAGAACCGGGAGCGGAGCCGCTTCGAGATCGCGGTCGACGGCGTTCGCGCCGGCCTCGCCGAGTACACGGAACGGGGCGGCCGGCGCATCTTCTTCCACACTGAGGTCGACGACGCGTACTCCGGACAGGGACTGGCCGGTGTCCTCGTGCGCCGGGCGCTCGACGCAACCCGTGCCGGAGGGCTGCGGGTCGTCCCCGTCTGCCCCTACGTGGCGAAGTACGTGAAGAGCCATCACGACTGGGACGACATCATCGACCCGGTCGACCAGCAGGCCATCGAGGCGGTCCGCGAGGCGACGCGGTGACAGGGCCCTCGGAGAGTGGGGACAAGCCCGCGCGCCAGCGCTGGCCGAGGTCCGTCTACGGCGCCGGCGAGGAACCGGACCCGAGGTTCAGCCTGGCCAACGAGCGGACCTTCCTCGCCTGGATCCGGACCACTCTGGCGCTGCTTGCCGGAGCGGCCGCGCTCGATGCGCTCGACCTGCCGATGCCCGACGAGCTCCAGCGAGTCGTCGCCCTGCTGTTGGCACTCGTCGCCCTGCTGGCAGCGGTCCAGGCGTGGCGCGGCTGGGTCCGCACCGAGCGGGCCATGCGGACCGGCGCCCCGCTGCCCAGTGCGCCGTTCGCGGCGGTCGTGGCCTTTGCCGTGGCCGCCGTCGCGGTGGGCCTCGTCGTCGCTGCCCTGATGCGCTGAGCTCATGCCCACCCAGCCGCCAGTCGCCGGTCCCGACCCGGCTGCCGGGACACCTCGGGACCGGGGTCTGGCCACCGAGCGGACTGCGCTCGCCTGGTTGCGGACCGGCCTGGCGATCGTCGTGTCGGCCCTGTTCGTCGGCCGTCTCGCGGTCACCGGCGTGGGTCCGGGGGTCCTGCTTCCGACCGTCCTCGCAGCGGGCGCCGGCCTCTGGGTGGTCCTCGCAGCCCTGCGGGAGCGTCACATCCGGCACCATCAGGGACCGCACCTGCACGACGGCGCTCTCCCGGCGCTCGTCACGACCGCCCTCGTGCTCGTCTCCGTCGTCGAAATCGTGTCGGCCATCGTGACCTGAGTCACCGGTCGCCACCCGCGCACCATGCCCTAGAGTACGCAGCGTCACGTCGGGCCAACCGACGCGAAACGCGTTCGACCAGTGCCGGTCCGCAACGGGTTGACCGGTCCCAGGAATATGCAGGCTGCATGGATCAGGAGTTCGATGTCTTCCCTAACAGCGGCGGAAATCGCCGTCACCGGCACTGACCGAGGAATCGTCATAGGCGTAGCGGTGGTCGCGCTGGTCGCGCTCGTCATCGCCTTCGTGCTGCGAGCCGGTGTGCTGGCGGCGGGCCAGGGCACGCCCAAGATGCAGGAGATCTCGGCAGCGGTGCAGGAGGGTGCGGCCGCCTACCTGGCTCGCCAGTTCCGCACCCTGGGCATCTTCGTCGTCATCGTCTTCGTCCTGCTCTTCGCGCTCCCGGCAGCGACGACGGGCGAGCGCATCGGCAGGTCCATCTTCTTCCTGCTCGGAGCCGCGTTCTCGGCGTCGATCGGCTACTTCGGGATGTGGCTCGCGACGCGGGCCAACGTCCGGGTGGCGGCGGCCGCCAACGGCGACGGCGGTCGCGAGAAGGCCATGCAGGTCGCCTTCCGGACCGGAGGCGCAGTGGGCATGGCGACGACGGGCCTCGGCCTCCTCGGCGCATCGGTTGTCGTCCTCGTCTACGCCGGCGAGGCCCCGAAGGTCCTCGAGGGCTTCGGCTTCGGCGCCGCGATGCTCGCGATGTTCATGCGTGTCGGTGGTGGCATCTTCACCAAGGCCGCCGACGTGGGCGCCGACCTCGTCGGCAAGGTCGAGCAGGGCATCCCCGAGGACGACCCGCGCAACGCAGCCACCATCGCGGACAACGTCGGCGACAACGTCGGCGACTGCGCCGGCATGGCTGCCGACCTCTTCGAGTCCTACGCCGTGACCCTGGTCGCCTCGCTCATCCTCGGCAGCTCGGCCTTCGGTGCGAAGGGCCTGATCTTCCCGCTCATCGTCCCGGCCATCGGCGTCCTCACCGCGATCGTCGGCGTCTACATCACCAAGGCGCGCGCAGGCGAGCCTGGGCTCGTCACGATCAACCGGTCCTTCTACATCTCCGCGGTGATCTCCGCGGTCCTCTCGGCTGTCGCCGCCTTCACCTACCTGCCCACGTCCTTCGCGGACCTCGGAGTCGAGTCGGTCGCGACCGAGGCGGGCAACCCGGCCCTCATCGCCACCGTCGCGGTCATCATCGGCATCGTCCTCGCCGCGATCATCCTCTGGCTCACCGGCTACTTCACGGGCACGGAGACCAAGCCGACGCAGGGCGTCGCGCGGTCGTCGCTCACCGGCGCGGCCACGGTCATCCTCGGTGGCATCTCGGTCGGCTTCGAGTCCGCGGTCTACACGGCCCTGGTCATCGCCGGCGCGGTTTGGGGCGCTTTCCTCCTCTCCGGCTCGATCATCGTGGGCCTCTTCGCGGTCGCCCTCGCGGGCTGTGGCCTGCTCACCACCGTCGGTGTCATCGTGGCGATGGACACCTTCGGCCCGGTCTCCGACAACGCGCAGGGCGTCGCGGAGATGAGTGGCGAGGTGTCCGACGAGGGCGCCGCGATCCTCACCGAGCTCGACGCGGTCGGCAACACCACCAAGGCCATCACCAAGGGCATCGCCATTGCGACGGCGGTCCTGGCCGCGACCGCGCTGTTCGGCTCCTACTCCGACGCGATCGGACAGGCGCTGCGCGAGGCAGGGCAGGCCGTGACCGGCTTCTTCGTCGCCAACGTCGTCTCGCCCGGCACCCTCGTCGGGATGCTCATCGGCGCCTCGGTCGTCTTCCTCTTCTCCGGGCTGGCCATCAACGCCGTCGCCCGCGCGGCCGGTGCGGTCGTCATGGAGGTCCGTCGCCAGTTCCGCGACATCCCCGGGATCATGGAGGGCACCGGCAAACCGGAGTACGGCAAGGTCGTCGACATCGTGACGCGTGACTCCCTCCGCGAGCTGGCCACTCCCGGCCTGCTTGCGGTGTTCGCGCCGATCGCGGTCGGCTTCGGCCTCGGTGTCGGCCCGCTCGCCGGCTACCTCGCGGGCACCATCGCGACGGGCACCCTGATGGCCGTCTTCCTGGCCAACTCCGGTGGCTCGTGGGACAACGCGAAGAAGATCGTCGAGGACGGCGTCCACGGCGGCAAGGGCTCGCCGGCCCACGAGGCAACAGTCATCGGCGACACCGTCGGCGACCCGTTCAAGGACACGGCCGGCCCGGCGATCAACCCGCTGCTCAAGGTGATGAACCTCGTGTCGCTGCTCATCGCCCCCGCGATCGTCACGCTGTCGGTGGGCGACGCGGCCAACGACCTGGTGCGCTACGCGATCGCCGCGGTTGCGGTGGTCATCATCGTCGCAGCCGTCCTCGTCTCCAAGCGGCGCGAGTCGTCGCTGCACAGCGAGCCGGTCGCAGCCGAGAAGCAGCCGGTCTGACCGACCCGCACACGCAAGAATGCCGCCCACTCCCTCGGAGTGGGCGGCATTCTTGCGTCCTGGCGGGCTGCCCGACGACGTCAGTGTGAGCCGTGCGGTGCCCACCGGTGCGTCGTGTGACCCTGGTCCGTGGCCCGCTGGATCGCCTCTCGCACGACCCGCTCGGCAGTCGCCCGGTCGCTCCAGTCGGCAGCCGCCACGTGCTTGCCGGCCTCGAGGTCCTTGTAGCGCTCGAAGAAGTGCTTGATCTCGTCGAGCTTGTGGGCGGCGACGTCACGGACGTCCTTCATGTTGTCCATCCGTGGGTCGACCGGGACGCAGAGGACCTTGTCGTCCCCTCCGGCCTCGTCCTCCATGTGGAAGACGCCGATGGGGCGGGCGTGGATGAGGACGCCGGGGAAGGTCGGCTCGGGCATTAGCACGATGGCGTCGAGCGGGTCGCCGTCCTCGCCGAGGCTCCCCTCGATGTAGCCGTAGTCGCCCGGGTAGGCCATCGACGTGTAGAGGAAGCGGTCGAGCCGGATCCGCCCCGTCTCGTGGTCGACCTCGTACTTGTTGCGCGACCCCTTGGGGATCTCGATGGTGACGTCGAAGTCCACGACTGTGCCCTTTCCTGGCTCACCCCGGGATGGTCCCCGGGGCCGTTCCTGACAGAATCCTGGTCAACAGTGTCGCGTAGGTGGCACCGATCCGGGAAAACGCAGCCATCCCGCGGACACGAAAGGGGCCTCGTCGTGAAGCGGTTGACCGCGGCCCTGACGGTCTGCGGCGTGCTCGCCGTGGGGTACGCAGGACTCGACACGGCCGATCTCGTTCCGGGAGTGCTGACCACGCGCCCGGTGCCGCCGCCACCCCCCACGGAGACGCCGGGCACCCGAACTCTGCCTGTCGTGCCACAACCGACCCCGTCCACGTCGATCCGTATGCCGCTGGGCTCGCTCGCCGGGGACAGCGCAGCTCCCAGCCCACCGGGGCTGCGCGCGGCTCTGGCCGGCGTGATCCGAATGCCGGCCCTCGCCGATGCCTCGCTGGTCGTCCGTGACGCCCAGTCGGGCGCCGTGCTCTTCGACCAGGGCGGTTCGACGACACGGATACCGGCATCGACGACGAAGCTGCTCACCGCGGCAGCGGTCGGGCAGGCCTTCGCCCCTGACGAGACCCTCACCACGGAGGTGCGTCTGGGCGGTCGGGCCGACGAGATCGTCCTCGTCGCGGGGGGAGACAGCCTCATCGACCCCGGCGACGGTGATCCGACCGCGGTCGCCGGCCGCGCGGGTCTCGCCGACCTCGCCGACCAGGTCGCGCGGGCGCTGCGTGACGACGGCACCCTGCGGGTCACCCTGTCGGTGGACGAGTCGTACGCGCCCGGTCCCCCTCGGGCGGCGACATGGGGCGAGTCCTTCCAGGCGCTCGGCATCGTGGGGACGGTGGCGATGCTGGGCCTGAGCTCCGAGCGGGCCGAGCTCGACAAGGCTGCGCCGCTCGACCCCGTCGGGTCGACGGCGGCGGCCTTCGCGGCCCTGCTCGAGGACCGCGGCATCCAGGTCACCGCGGTCGAGCGGCCCGGTCAGGCTCCAGGGGGTCCCGGTGCCCGGCCGACGCCCGGGAGCACGGGGCCGCCCACCGGCACACCCACCCCCGATCCTCGAGTCCTCGGGTCGATCGAGTCGGCACCGGTCCGCGACCAGTTGGCGCTCGCGCTCACCGACTCCGACAACACCCTGACCGAGATCCTGGCTCGGCAGGCCGCGTTTCGCGCCGCTCCAGCGGGAGAGAGCGCCGCCGCGGGCTTCGACGGGGTCGGCGCCTGGATCATCGACCAGGTGGCGACGCTCGGCATCGAGACGCGAGGGGCGACCCTGGTGGACGCGAGTGGCCTGTCGCGGGAGAACCTCGTCACGGCCAGACTGCTCACTGATGTCCTCGTCCTGGGCTACGACGGGCAGCACCCGGTCCTGCGCACGGCGCTCGAGGGCATGCCGATCGCCGGCCTGAGCGGCACCCTCGCCGGTCGCTTCATCGCCGATGGGGAGCCGGAGGCTGCGGCGGGCAGGGCCCGCGCCAAGACCGGCACCCTGACCGGCGCCAATGCGCTCGCTGGATCCGTCGTCGACGACGACGGGCGCCTGCTCGTCTTCGCCGGCCTGGTCTCGGGGGCCCCGACGGAGCCGGCGCGGTCCGCGCTGGATGCCTTCGTCTCGGCCGTCGCCGCCTGTGGCTGTCGCTGAACCCGGCGGGCCTGACGCCGCGATGCCGCCACGGCCGCATGCCTGACTCGTCGACGGACGAGGTGAAGAGCGGCTGGTTGCGTGGGTACACGTCAGGGAACGTTCAGGACAGAGCGGGCGTTGGGTGGGGAAGTGGCCCCGTCCCCGTTGAAAGGGCACTCATGACCGACTCCGCACAGGACTCGAGGCACGACCCGGCTCCGGACCGCCGCGTTTCCCAGCCGTCCCGCGAACCAGGCGTCCGGCCGGGGGCCAGCTCAGCGGCATACGTCGACTACGAGTTCGCCAAGTGGACCGGCCGGACGGTCGTCAAACCCGGTCCGCAGGTGACGAGCGACGAGGCTGACGCGATCGTCGCGGACCTGCGGGCAGCGGCGGCGGAAGCCCAGGAGCCCGTGGCAGCGACGAGCCGACTGCGCGCACCCGAGGACGCACCTGCCCCGCTCATCGTCGACAGGGCGGGCTGGATCAGTGCCAACGTGGACTCGTTCAAGGCCATGATCGACCCTGTCGTCGACAAGCTCGTCGCATCGCGCAAGGGCGCGGAGAGCGCGACCGCCCAGGCCATCGGGGGCAAGGTCACCGGAGCCGAGATGGGCGGCCTGCTCGCCTACCTGTCGAGCAAGATCCTCGGGCAGTACGACCTCGCGCCGGGCGGTACACCCCGGCTCCTCCTCGTCGCACCCAACATCGTCGAGGTCGAGCGCAAGCTGGGCGTCACTCCACGCGACTTCCGGCGTTGGGTCGCCATGCACGAGGAGACGCACCGCGTCCAGTTCACGGCCGTCCCCTGGCTCCGGGACCACCTCATCGCCAGGTCACAGGCGCTCGCCGTTGATCTGGCCCCCACCCCGGAGGAGGTCGGCAAGCGGCTCGACCAGCTGGCCCGGAAGCTTCCCGAGGTGATCTCCTCTGGTGAGGGGCTCGGTCAGCTCTTCGCCACGCCGGAGCAGAAGGCCCAGATCGCGGAGCTCACGGCGGTCATGTCGCTGCTCGAAGGCCACGCGGACGTCGTCATGGACGACGTCGGTCCGAGCGTCATCCCGACCGTCGACGAGATCCGACGCAAGTTCAACGCCCGACGAAGCGGAGCCGTCGGCATCGACCGGCTCCTGCGCAAGCTGCTCGGCATCGAGGCCAAGATGCGGCAGTACCGGGACGGGGCAGTCTTCGTCCGTGCGGTCACCGACGAGCTCGGCCGGGAGGGGTTCAACGCCGTGTGGTCGTCACCCGATACCCTTCCCAAGGCCACCGAGATCCTCGACCCCGGCGCATGGGTGCGCCGGGTCCACGGGTGAGCAGGAGGCGCTGACCGAGATGACCGGACCGGACCCAGCGGTCGCAGCAACCCGACTCGCCGTGCGTGAGCACTTCGCCGATGTCCCAGAGGGTGGACTGGTCCTGGTCGCATGCTCCGGGGGCACGGACTCGCTCGCCCTCGCCGCGGCCCTCGCCTTCGAGGCCCCTCGCGCCGGGCTGCGCGGCGGGGCAGTGGTCGTCGACCACCGGCTCCAGGAGGGATCCGACGTCGTCGCCGAGAAGGCTGCCTGGACCTGTCGCGACCTCGGTCTGAACCCGATCGAGGTCGCTGCTGCGGAGGTTCGCGTCACCGGCTCGGGGCTCGAGGCGGATGCGCGCACCGCGCGGTACAAGGTGATCGACGCGGTGGCCGACCGGCTCGGAGCGAGCCTCGTGCTGCTCGGTCACACGCGCGACGACCAGGCCGAGCAGGTCCTCCTCGGGCTCTCGAGGGGCTCGGGCGCCCGCTCCCTCAGCGGGATGCCGCTGCGTCGGGGCCGCTTCGTCCGACCGCTCCTGGCCCTCCCGCGGGCCACGACGATCGCTGCCTGCCAGGCGCTGGGGGTCGAGCCCTGGCACGACCCCCACAACGCCGATCCCTCGTTCCGGCGAGTTCGCGCTCGACGTCTGCTCGAGTCGCTCGAGGGCGACCTCGGGCCCGGCTTCGCTGCCGCTCTGGCCCGCTCCGCCGACCTGCTCCGTGAGGACGCGGACTATCTGGAGAGCCTCGCGGTCCGTGCCCGGGCCGAGCTGCCGGCGACGGCCGGCGACCCGGGCGTGGACCTCGAGGCGCTTGCTGCCCTCCCTCGGGCCATTCGAACTCGCGTCTGGCGCATCCTCGCGGCGGAGGCCGGCGCGCCGATCTCCGACGTCACCGCCGCGCACGTCGAGTCCCTGGACGCCCTGCTCACCTCCTGGCACGGCCAGGGCCCGCTCCACGTGCCAGGAGGCATCGCCGTGGCCCGCACCGGCGACACCATCCGCTTCAGCCCCATCCGCGAGACCGCCGACGCCCGTTGAGCGGTGTTGCCCGGGTGGTCCTGTCCGGCCCGCGCCGCGCCGGGCTCGCGTTGGGGCAGCGTCCCCGCTGAGTGCGTGGCGGCGCGCGGTCGGTCCGTGCCGCGCGGGATCGTGGGGTTGAATAGGGCCGCAGGGCGGACCTCACCCATCCGCCACGCAACGTCACGGGCCGTCCCCACCCGTCCCCAACCGTCCCCAACCGTCCCCACCAAGGAGTCTTCGTGGACCGCGAGCACATGGGAGATGACCTGGCCAAGGTCCTCCTCACCGAGGAGCAGATCCAGAGCCGGCTGGCCGAGCTTGCCGCCGACATCTGGAGGGACTACGAGGGCAAGGACCTGCTCCTCGTCGGCGTCCTCAAAGGCGCTGTCGTCGTCATGGCGGACCTCATGCGGGCGCTGCCGGGCACCGCTCCGATGGACTGGATGGCGGTCTCGTCCTACGGGTCCGGCACGAAGAGCTCCGGCGTCGTGCGGATCCTCAAGGACCTCGACGTCGACATCACCGGCAAGGACGTCCTCATCGTCGAGGACATCATCGACTCCGGCCTGACCCTCTCCTGGATCAAGGCCAACCTCGAGTCTCGCAAACCGGCGTCCGTCGAGATCTGCACGCTGCTGCGCAAGCCCGAGGTCGTCAAGGTGGACATCCCCGTCAAGTACGTCGGCTTCGACATCCCCAACGAGTTCGTCGTGGGCTACGGCCTCGACTACGCCGAGCGCTACCGCAACCTGCGCTGTGTGGGGACACTGTCCCCGCACGTCTACGCCTGACCGCCGATCCTCGCGCGGCAGGATGTGCTCATGACGTTCTCGATCGTCGCCCGCCAGGGCGAGGCCTACGGGGTCGCAGTGGCCAGCAAGTTCCTCGCCGTCGGCGCTGTCGTCCCAGGGGCGCGGGTCGGCGTGGGGGCCGTCGCGACCCAGTCGTGGGCGCGGGTCGCCTACATCCCGGACCTGCTCGCCCGCCTCGAGGCCGGCGAGTCAGCGGACTCGGCCGTCGAGTCGGTGACGGCCATGGACCCGGGGCGGGCGACCCGTCAGGTCGGCGTCGTCGGCCGCGCCTCGGCCGCCACCTTCACCGGCGACGAGTGCGTCCCGTGGTGTGGCGGCCTGGCCCGCACCGACGCGGGCGGCGAGACCGCCTACGCCATCCAGGGCAACATCCTCGTCGGGCCGCAGGTCGTCGACGAGATGGAACGGGCCTGGCTGGGGTCAGCCCGGGCCACGTTTCCCCAGCGGCTCCTCGCGGCCCTCGCCGCCGGTGATGCCGCCGGTGGTGACTCGCGTGGTCGGCAGAGCGCGGCGATCTACGCGGTCGAGCCCGGTGCGGGCTACGACCGCTGCGGGGTGGCCGCCGACCTGCGCGTCGACGACCACACCGAGCCGGTCCGCGAGCTGGGCCGCCTGCTCGACGAGTGGGAGATGTACTTCGGTCGGCCGGAGGACGTCCAGCCGCTCGAGGACCACCTCGCCTCGGAGGTCCGCCGCCTGCTGACGCGGCTGGGTCACGAGCCCGGAGACGACGGTGTCGAGGCCGCCCTGGCAGCCTGGGCGGGCGAGGTGAACTACGAGTCCCGCCTCGCCCCCGGCGGGATCGACCGCCGTGTCCTCGCCGCTCTGCGCGCGGCGGCGGGCGACCCCGCCCGCTGAGTCGCCGGTCACGCCGGGTGCTCCGCCGAGACGGCATCCTCCGGTCGGGCTGCACCCGTTGCCGGCCGGTTCACGGCGAGAGCCGCCGGTATCGGCGACCCGTACTTCCCGCTCGCCGGCAACGGGGGATCCGGACGTCGCTGCAGGCTGGTTCCCGGTCGACGACCACTCCCTCGACAAGGCGTCCTACCGGTTCACCGTCACCGTGCCGGATGACGTGGGTGTCGTCGCGGCCTCCTCGCGTCCCAGGCCACGTCCGGTGACTGGCGCACGTTCACGTGGGAGGCCGATGAGCCGATGGCGAGCTACCTCGCGACCATCGACATCGGCGAGTGGGACGTCCGGGAGTGGACGACCACGAGCGACCTGCCCGTCGACGATGCCGTCGACCCGGATCTCGTCGCAGACCCGGACTACGGCCCGGCGACCGGGCCGGCCCGCCGAGCGGTACACGGATCAGCTGAGGCCCGGGCGCGGCCCGGTCGCGTGCCCGGTGGCGCCGCGACGTGGCGTCGGGCTCCCGGTTCGTGATGGGCTGGTTGGGCACGGTGGGCCCGGATGCGGAACACTGGTAGTTCGCCGGACGTTGATCCGGTGCACACGATCGTGCACCACCCGTTGACGAGCAGGAGGACCGGGGCCCTTGGCCCCGCACGTACATGGACGCAAAGCGGATTCTGCGCACCCCCCTGGTGTGGATCATGGTCCTCATCAGCGCGCTCGTCTTCGGCATGATGTTCTCGGACGCCGGTGCCCCGCGCATCGACACCTCCGAGGCGATGAAGCAGATCACCTCCGGCAATGTCGAGTCGGCCAAGCTGCTCAACAACGAGCGCATGGAGCTGACCCTCAAGACGCCCTACACGTCGGCGGACGGCACGGTGAAGGACGCGAAGTCGGTCTTCGCCTACTACGTCGAGGCCCGGGGCAACGAGGTCGTCGACGCGCTCAACGAGCACATGCCGCCGAAGAACTACACCGACTTCATCGAGGAGCCGAGCTGGATCGGCACGCTGCTGGTCTCCATCCTGCCGATCATCATCATCCTCGCCCTGTTCTGGTTCCTCATGGGCCAGATGCAGGGAGGCGGCAACCGGGTCATGCAGTTCGGCAAGTCCCGGGCGAAGCTGGCCTCCAAGGACACGCCCAAGGTCACCTTCGCTGACGTCGCTGGCTGCGACGAGGCCATCGAGGAGCTGCAGGAGATCAAGGAGTTCCTCCAGGAGCCGTCGAAGTTCCTCGCTGTCGGAGCGAAGATTCCCAAGGGCGTGCTCCTCTACGGGCAACCCGGCACCGGCAAGACGCTGCTCGCGCGCGCGGTCGCCGGTGAGGCGGGCGTCCCGTTCTACTCGATCTCCGGTTCGGACTTCGTCGAGATGTTCGTCGGCGTCGGCGCGAGCCGGGTCCGCGACCTCTTCGAGCAGGCCAAGGCCAATGCCCCGGCGATCGTCTTCGTCGACGAGATCGACGCCGTCGGTCGCCACCGCGGCGCCGGCCTCGGTGGCGGGCACGACGAGCGAGAGCAGACGCTCAACCAGCTGCTCGTCGAGATGGATGGCTTCGACGTCAAGACCAACGTCATCCTCATCGCTGCCACCAACCGCCCTGACATCCTCGACCCGGCGCTGCTGCGGCCGGGTCGGTTCGACCGGCAGATCGCGGTCGAGGCGCCGGACATGATCGGCCGACACCGCATCCTCGAGGTGCACAGCCAAGGCAAGCCGATGGCCGACGACGTCGACCTGCTCGCTGTGGCGCGCCGCACTCCTGGATTCACGGGAGCGGACCTCGCCAACGTCCTCAACGAGGCGGCGCTGCTCACCGCACGGAGCGACCGCAAGATCATCGACAACAGGGCGCTCGACGAGGCGATCGACCGGGTCATCGCAGGGCCGCAGAAGCGCAGCCGCATCATGTCGGCCAAGGAGCGCAAGATCACCGCCTACCACGAGGGCGGCCATGCCCTGGTGGCTGCGGCCCTCAACCACACCGACCCGGTGACCAAGGTGACCATCCTGCCCCGCGGCCGTGCCCTCGGCTACACCATGGTCATGCCGGTCGACGACAAGTACTCCACCACCCGCAACGAGATCCTCGACCAGCTCTCGTATGCCCTGGGTGGTCGGGTTGCGGAGGAGATCGTCTTCCACGAGCCCACGACGGGCGCCTCGAACGACATCGAGAAGGCCACCGGCATGGCCCGCAAGATGGTGACCGAGTTCGGCATGAGTGAGCGGATCGGCGCGATCAAGCTGGGTCAGAGCCAGGGTGAGGTCTTCCTCGGGCGCGACTACGGGCACCAGCGGGACTACTCGGAGGAGATTGCGGGCATCGTCGACGAGGAGGTGCGCAAGCTCATCGAGGGTGCTCACGACGAGGCGTACGAAGCCATCAACACCAACCGCGACGTGCTCGACCGTCTCGTCCTCGAGCTGCTCGAGAAGGAGACCTTGAACCAGGCGGAGATCGCGAAGGTCTTCCACGACATCGTCAAGCTGCCCGTGCGCCCGACGTGGCTCTCCTCGCAGGCCCGAGTCCCTGGCGACCGACCGCCCGTTCTCACGCCCGCAGAGGTCGCTGCTCAGCAGAACGGCCACCTCGCGCCGCCGGCCCCGCCGAATCCGGAGCTCGAGGAGAAGATCGACGAGGCCGCATCCGTCGGAGCGCACCCTCTTGCAGAGGAGCACCCGCCGGTGGAGGTCGTCGAGGTCCCCGACGACCGTCCGGTGAACCCCGACGAGAAGGCGTGATCGATGGCGATCGACGTGGCGAGGGCCGAGGCCGCCGTCCGTGAGCTGTTGCTCGCCATCGGGGAGGACCCGCAGCGGGACGGGCTCGTCGACACCCCGTCCCGGGTTGCCCGCTCCTACGCGGAGATCTTCGCCGGCCTGGACATGAGGGCCGAGGACGTCCTGGACAAGACGTTCGAGATCGAGCACGACGAGCTGATCATCGTGCGGGACATCGAGCTGTACTCGACGTGCGAGCACCATCTCGTTCCGTTCCACGGCGTCGCCCACGTGGGCTACATCCCCGGAAAGGACGGGCGGGTCACCGGTCTGTCCAAGCTGGCCCGGCTCGTCGAGGTGTACGCCCGCCGTCCGCAGGTGCAGGAGCGCCTGACGACCCAGATCGCCGATGCCCTGGTCGAACACCTCGCTGTCCAAGGCGTCATCGTCGTCATCCAGGCCGAGCACCTCTGCATGTCGATGCGCGGCATCCGCAAGCCCGGCGCGTCCACCATCACCTCGGCAGTGCGTGGCCAGCTGCGGGATCCGGCCACTCGAGCAGAGGCCATGGCGCTCATGCTCGAAGGCAACAAGTGAGCGGTCTCGACGTCCTGACGACAGAATGGCGGTCATGACCGCAACCGACGCCGCAGCGCTCGCCGCCGCCGCCCTCCTCCTGGAGCGAGACCGGACCCTGGTCATGGGGGTCGTCAACGTCACGCCTGACTCGTTCTCGGACGGGGGCGTCTGGTTCGAGCCGGAGGCGGCGCTCGCCCACGGTCGTGAGGTCCTCGCTGCGGGGGCCGACATCGTCGACGTCGGCGGCGAGTCCACGCGTCCGGGTGCGGACCGACCCTCCGTCGAGGAGGAGCTGCGTCGCGTTCTGCCGGTCGTCCGCGACCTGGCTGGCCAGGGTGCGGTCGTGTCGGTCGACACCATGCGGGCCGAGGTCGCCGCCGCCGCCCTCGACGCTGGGGCAGGGATCGTCAACGACGTCTCGGGCGGGCTGGCCGACCCGGAGATGGTGCCGCTCGTCGTGCGCGCCGGCGTTCCCTACGTCGCGATGCACTGGCGCGGACACAGCTCCCACATGCAGTCCCTCGCCGTCTACGACGACGTCGTGGCGGACGTATGCCGTGAGCTCGCCTCTCGCAGGGACGAGCTGTTGGACGCGGGGCTGAGTCCGGACCTGCTGGTCCTCGATCCCGGCCTCGGCTTCTCGAAGACCGCCGAGCACAACTGGGCTCTCATGGCCGCCTTGCCGGAGCTGCATGAGCTCGGCCACCCCATCCTGCTGGGGGCCTCTCGCAAGACGTTCCTCGGACGGGTCGGGCACGTGCCCGGTGCGCCGCCTCGTCCGCCCGCCGAGCGTGACCTCGAGACCACGGCGACGTCCGTCATGGCAGCCATGGCAGGTCTCTGGTGCGTCCGGGTCCACGACGTCGCGTCCACGAAGCGCGTTCTGGCGGTCGTGGCTGCCGCGCTCGACCAGCTCCCGGGGGAGGCCGGCCAGAGCGGCGACCCGGTGGCCGGAGCCACCAGGGGCGAGGAAGCACAGTGAGCGACGAGATCGTGCTGCGCGGTGTGACCGCGCACGGCTACCACGGAGTGCTCGAGGCCGAGAAGCGGGACGGGCAGACCTTCGTGGTCGATGTCCACCTGACTCTCGACCTGTCCCGTGCAGGACGCAGCGACAACCTCGCGGCGACGGTCAACTACGCGGAGGTGGCGTCGGCCGTCGTGGCCCGCGTCACCGGCCCCGCGTTCGATCTCATCGAGCGGCTCGCCGAGGTCATCGCCGACGACGTGTTGGCCTTTCCCCTCGTCGATGCGGTCGAGGTCGTGGTCCACAAGCCGGAGGCGCCGGTCGGCCACCCCTTCACCGATGTGGAGGTCCGGATCCGACGCAGCAGCGGCCCGCGCGCCGTCATCGCCCTCGGGTCCAACCTCGGCGACCGCGGTCGCACCCTGTCGCTCGCAGTCGACGCCCTGCGCGCCTTGCCGGGCTTCACCGTCACAGCCGTGTCCCCCATGGTCGAGACCGATCCCGTCGGTGGGCCGGACCAGCCGCCGTACCTCAACGCCGTCGTCGTGGGACGGACCACCCTCGACCCCACCGAGCTGCTGGAGGCGCTGCACCGGATCGAGTCCGCCCACGGTCGAACGAGGGAAGTGCGCTGGGGCCCGCGCACCTTGGACCTCGATCTCATCCAGTTCGGGACACCCGGCTCGGCCGACGAGGTCGTGAGCGCGGACGACTCACTCACCCTCCCGCACCCACGGGCGGCCGAGCGCGCCTTCGTCATCGTCCCGTGGGCCACAGCCGAGCCCGACGGGCACCTCCGGCCGGCTCCTGAGGACCCCCGGATTCGTCCCCTGCGAGAGCTCCTCGACGGTTTGGACACGTCGGGCATCCGCCCAGGACCTGAATGGGGGACGTGGTGAGGCCGCACACCGGCATCCGGGCAACGACGCTCGTTCTCACCGGGCTCGTCGTTCTCGTGCTGGCCTGGCTCGTCATGCGCTGGGTGGAGGGGTCCGGGGCGACGATGCCGGATCCCGGCTGGGTCGGCGCGGCCGCGATGCTCTTCCTCGGGGGCGGCGTGCTCATCGCCGGCTGGCAGGTGCGCAAGTTTCGCGACGGAGCGCCCTTGCCGTCCATGTCCGCGCTTCGTGCCGCGCGCACGCTCGTGCTCGGGCAGGCTGCGGCCCTGACCGGCGCGGCTCTCACCGGTTGGTACGCCGCGATCGTGCTCGTCCTTCTCCCCGATGCCGACGTCGAGTCGCAGCGCAGCCGCATCTGGCCGTTCGCCCTCCACGTGGCGGTCGCGGTCGCGTTGGCGGTTGCCGGCCTGGTCGTCCAGCACTGGTGCAGAGTGCGACCGCGCGACGAGGGCGCCGACGACGAGATGGACCACCTGAACGGGCACGTGGAGGACCGCTGATGCAACGATCGGGGCGGTCCCGGGGTCTCCATGGCATGGCGTTCCCGACTCGAGGCAGCATCCACCGATCCCTCCTGCTGCTGCTGATCAGCGGCCTGACCGCGTCGCTCGCAGCCTGCGGTGAGGTGCAGGCGCCCGAGCCGGGAGCGACCGGGTCGACGGTGCCGGTGCTGACCGAGCCGCAGACGGGACGCCAACCCGGGACGGCGCCGGGCGACCTGCCGGCCACCACCGAGCCGGCCACCACGGTGCCGGCGGGACCGCCTCCGCGGGCCTTCGTCGAACGGGCCCAGGCGGTGGCGGCCGCGGTCCGAAAAGCGGGTCTCCCGACTCAGCCGGCGGGCCCCGTGCTGCTGAGCCCCTGGGCCGTCGACCTGCCGTTCGAGCGAGACGCCCAGAAGGTCGCCTGGAATGCCGGGGAGGTCGTGTTCACGTCGGGGGTCCGGGGCGACGAGATCGGTGTCTCCACCCTCACGCTCCCGGACGGCTCGCAGCGGCCCGTCGACGTCATCGCGGCACGCGCGGCGGTCGAACGGGCTCTCGAGGGTGAGCGCGGAGACTGCGCCGGCATCCCGGCAGACGAGTGCGAGCTGACCCTCACCAAGGCCACTCTGACCATGGCCAAGGTCACCACGACAGAGGGGGAGGCCACCGTGCCGGCGTGGTCCTTCGCGGTGAAGGGGCTCTCGCGCCCCATCGTCGTCGTCGCCACGGCCCGAGGCGTCCTCGAGCGGCCGGTCCCGCCCACCCCGGTGCCGGGGCTCCCCTCCGCGGAGCCGGGCCTCAGCTCGGCCGATGCGCTCGTCGCCGCGTCAGACAGCACGATCACCGTCCAGATCGGCCACGGGGCGTGCGACCGCGACCTCACGGGCCACGCCGTGGAGTTCGCCGACCTCGTCGTCGTCGGGGGCACGCACACCCCTCCCGACCCGGGCACGGTGTGCACGATGCAGTATCTGCTGGCCCCGAGCGTCCTCCGCCTCGCGCACCCGCTCGGTGAGCGCGTGGTCATCGACATCGCCTCTGGTGCGCCGCGTCACCTGGGAGTCCCGGCCTCCTGAGGACGATGCGGGTGGCTAGCGCGCCCTGCAGCGAGACCCACGTCGCGACCCACGAGGGTGTCTGCACGAGGTCACTGCAGGGTCGCCGTCGCGGTCCCTGGCGAGCCGGTGGGCACGGTCCCGGTGGTGGGCGTGCTCGTCGTGGAGGTACTGGTGCGGTTGGGTCGCGGGGGCGGGATCGTGTCGACGACGTCCTCGTCCGAACAGGCAGCAGCCGCCCAGATCGAGCCCGTGATGGTTGCGACGGCCGTGGCACGGAGGAACTGGGCGCGCGTGAGCGCGCCCAGCGGCATACGAGAGGTCACTTGTCGACGTCGCCGACGACGAAGAACATCGAGCCCAGGATCGAGACCATGTCCGAGATCAGCTGTCCCGGCAGCATCTCGGTCAGCACGGCGACGTTGTTGAAGGAGGCCGAGCGCAGCTTGAGCCGCCACGGGGTCTTGTCGCCACGCGAGACCAGGAAGTAGCCGTTGAAACCGAGCGGGTTCTCGGTGGCGCAGTAGATCTCTCCCTCGGGGACCTTGAGCACCTTGGGCAGCTTGACGTTGATCGGGCCGGGCGGCAGCTGGATCAGCCGGTCGAGGCAGGCCTCGGCCAGGTCAAGACTCACGCGGGTCTGCTCGAGGAGCACCTCGAGGCGGGCCAGGCTGTCACCGGTCTGGCGGGTCACGACGCGCCCGGGGCCGCCCGGGGTGAAGAGCTCGTCATAGGCGAGGTAGGGGGTGTCGCGACGCAGGTCGACGTCGATCCCGCTCGCCCGAGCGATCGGGCCGGACACTCCGTAGGCGAGGGCCGTCTCCCGGGGCAGGACGCCGACCCCCTTCGTCCGGGCCTCGAGGATCTCGTTGCCCACGAGGAGGTGCTCGAGGGAGGGAAGCCGCTTCCGGACGTTGACGATGGCCTTGTCGACCCGGCCGAGCCAGCCGGCCGGCAGGTCTTCCTTGAGGCCACCCACCCGGTTGAACATGTAGTGCATCCGGCCGCCCGAGACCTCCTCGAGCACTGACTGCAGCTCCTCGCGCTCGCGGAAGGCGTAGAACACCGGTGTGATGGCGCCGAGCTCGAGCGGGTAGCTGCCCAGGAACATCAGGTGGCTCAGCACGCGGTTGAGCTCAGCCAGGGCGGTGCGCGCCCAGACAGCGCGCACGGGGACCTCCATGCCGAGCATCTGTTCGACGCCGAGGACGACGCCCAGCTCGTTCGAGAAGGCGCTGAGCCAGTCGTGCCGGTTGGCCAGGACGACGACCTGACGGTAGTCACGGACCTCGAACAGCTTCTCGGCGCCACGATGCATGTAGCCGATGATCGGCTCCGCCGTGACGATCCGCTCGCCGTCGACGACGATGCGCAGTCGGAGGACGCCGTGGGTCGCAGGGTGCTGCGGGCCGATGTTGAGAACCATGTCCGCGGTGGCGAGACCTCCGGCGCCGACGCCCACGGTGAGGGCGCGTTGACGCGAAGAACGGTGCGACATGGTCGTCTCGGTCATGGGTCGAGTATGCCGTGTCCCCACCGTGCCGGAGGGGCCGGTGTCAGCCGAGTCTCACTGATGCACCTCCGCCCGCCCTCGACGTCAGTCCGGGTCGGCAGGGCGGCCCGGTCGGCGTACCGTCTGAACGCCACCGCCTGCCCTCAGAAGCCCCCTCAGGAGCCCCTCAGGCGCCCCTCCGGCGCAGCTTGACCATGACGTACGCGATGAGGGCCAGGGCGATGACGGTGCCGGCCGCGGTGAGGAGCACCGGCACGAGCTGCGAGTCCTTGGCGCTCTCGGCCTCGGGATCGGCGGGGGCGGCAACCGCGACGGAGGGCCCGGTCGTCGCCGTGGATCCGTCGAGCCCTGTGGTGGCGAAGAACCGGAACGATCCCGTGAGCGGATGGCCGTCCTGCGAGGTCACTCGGTAGGCCACGGTGTAGTCGCCGGCTGCTGCTGCCGATGAGAGTGCCTGGCGGACCTCGCGGCCCTCGATGACGGCAGCGCCTTGAGCCACGTTGCCGGTCGGCCCCGTGATGATGACCTGGAGCCCGATCTCGAGGGGCTCCTGGCTGAAGACCAGCACGACCTCCGCAGGCAGCCGCGCGACCGTCGTCCCCTCCCCGGGGGTCGTCTTCTCGAGGACGTCGTGCGCGAACGCGGTGGGTGGCGTCCCGACGAGCAGTCGTGTCGTGACGCCGAAAGCGGCGCCGAGGGCGAGCAGGACGAGGACGAACCGGCGCATGCGCTCAGGGTACGTGGGGGACGCGGACGTGCTGGATCGCCCACCAGAAGTCGCCGAAACCGTTCGGCCGGATGAGCTCCGCTTCCGCGGACGCTCGCTCGAGGGCTCGCACGTAGGCCAGCGGGTCCCGGAGCGCCAAGGCGTGCTCGGGCGTGGACCCGCGCATCCCGAGGCCGCGGAGCACGTCGCGCTGGGTGGCGACGTCGTCGGCGCCCAGCGTGTCCATGGCCACGTGAGCGGTGATGTCGCAGCTGCCGTCCGGGACGGGATCCGTCTGCATGCCGGACCGGTACGCCGCGAGAGTTCCCCGTCGCGGTCGCGCCGCTGTCACGTGCCCGTAGTCGACGGCGACGACGAGGCCCGACCGGACCCGGCTGACCAGGTCACCCCAGGCGGCGTCGCGGGCCACCCCGACCTCGACCCGGTCACCCGGGACCGTGCCGGGCCAGTGCGCGGCGGCCCAGGCAGCGTCGCGTGCCTCGAGGGGACCACCAAGGCGCTCCGCGCCGGTGGCAGGGTCAACGAGGACCTCACGCAGCTCGCCGCCGGGGGCGACCTCGGCGATGGTGCAGGGGACGACATCGAGCCACTCGTGCCCGATCACGAGGGCCTGGTCGAGCCCGGCCAGTGCCTCGGGAAGCGTTGCTCCGCCGGGAGACTGCAGCCAGGCGACCCGCGGATCCAGCCCGGGCGGCCGGGCGACGACGTCGACGGCGAGCACGTCCGGGGGTGCCGTCACCAACGGGGACTGCTCGAGCCGTTGTCCCGGGCCGACCCGGGCGAGCGGGTCGGCATCGAGCGCCCTGGCGTCGAGAACGTTGACCACATGCGTGGCGAGCTCGCCACGGCCGGCGCCGACGTCCACCACCACGGCCGGGGGCGAGTCCCCGTGAGCCCGGTGCCACAGGCGCAGCAGTGCGTCGGCCATGACCGCACCCGTCACTCCGTGCGTTGCGGTCGTGAAGTGGGCCGAGGGGCCACCGCGGGTGACGTAGAAGCCCCGGTCAGGGGCATACAGCGCCTGCTGCCACGCGACGGGCCAGGGAACGGGATCCACGACTCGGACTGTAGGCGATACGGTGCCGTGGATGAGCACTCCGCAGGAACGCCCCGCGCGGTTCGACGTCGGCGTCGTGGGCGCAGGGCGCGTGGGCGCCGTCCTCGGAGCAGCGCTCCTCCGGGCGGGGCACCACGTCACCGGCGTCTCCGCCGTCAGTGAGCAGAGCAGGGCACGTGCGGCAGCCCTGCTCCCACAGGTGCCGGTCAAGCCCATCCCCGACGTCGTCGCCGGCGCCCACCTCGTCGTGCTCGCCATTCCGGATGACTCGCTGGCCGACGTGATCGCCGGGCTCGCGACGACCGGGACGTTCACCCCTGGCCAGCTCGTCATGCACACCTCGGGAGCCCACGGCATCTCCGTCTTCGAGACGGCGGCCGAGCGGGACATCGTGCCGCTCGCGCTGCACCCCGCCATGACGTTCACCGGCACCCTCGTCGACCTCGAGCGCCTCCACGACTGCTGCTTCGGCGTCACCACCGTGGACATGGCTCGACCGCTGGCCGAGGCCCTCGTCATCGAGATGGGCGGCGATCCCGTGTGGGTGCCTGAGGACGAGCGCCTCGCCTACCATGCGGCCCTCGCGCACGGAGCCAACCACCTGGTGACTCTCGTCAGCCAGGCCATGGACCTGCTCCGCTCCGCAGGCATCGACGAACCGGCTCGGGTTCTCGAGCCGCTCCTGTCCGCGGCCCTGTCGAACACCCTTCAGCAGGGTGATGCAGCCCTCACCGGGCCGGTCGCTCGGGGAGATGCCGGTACCGTTGCCGGGCACGTGGCGCTGCTCCGGGACGTCGCCCCCGACATCCGACCGACGTATCTGGCGCTCGCCCGGGCGACGGCCCAGCGGGCGCTGCTCAGCGGCCGGCTGAAGCCGTCCGCGGCAGAGCCGCTGCTCGAACTGCTCGCCGATGAGGAGGACCACCCGTGACCACGGACTCGACGGACACTGCCGCTGCCCCCGCCGATCCCCGAGGCGCGTCGGCCGGGGGCCCGGCTCTCGCCCGCACCCGAGACGAGCTGCGCACTGCCCGGGCCGCCCTGGACGACGGGGACGTGGCAGTGGTCATGACGATGGGCGCGCTCCACGACGGGCATGCCACGCTGATCCGCCGCGCCCGGGAGACCCACGCCCACGTCGTCGTGACCATCTTCCTCAACCCGCTCCAGTTCGGGCCGAAGGAGGACCTCTCGCGTTACCCGCGCACGTTCGACGCCGACCTGCAGATCTGCGCGGCCGCCGGCGTCGACCTGGTCTTCGCTCCCACCCCGGACGTGATCTACCCCGACGGCGACCCGGGCGTGCGGATCTCTGCCGGGCCGCTCGGCGACGTCCTCGAGGGCCAGTCTCGGCCCGGTCACTTCGACGGCATGCTCACGGTGGTGGCCAAGCTGATGCACGTGACCCGATGCACCTCGGCGTACTTCGGGCAGAAGGACGCCCAGCAGCTGCTCCTCATCCGACGGATGGTCCGCGACCTCGACTTCCCCGTCCGCGTCGTCTCCGTCCCCACGGTGCGCGAGGCGGATGGCCTGGCGATGTCGAGCCGCAACACCTACCTGACCTCCTCCGACCGCGAGACGGCGCTGTGCCTGTCCGCTGCGCTCCGGGCCGGCGCTGCCGCAGCTGCCGAAGGCCCTTCGGCGATCCGCCGCGCGGCCCGCGAGGTCCTGGTCCACGAGCCCCTGGCGCTGGTCGACTACCTCGTCCTGGTCCATCCCGAGACCCTCCAGGACGTGCCCGAGTGGTATCGCGGGGAGGCGCTCCTCGCGGTGGCTGGCAGGATCGGTACGACGCGCCTCATCGACAACCTGCCCGTCCTGGTCGGGCCCGGCGGCGGGCCCCTCGAGATCTTCACCCACGACTGACCCTTCGGGGCCCGACGCAAGGACTGATCCCACCGTGCAGCGATTCATGCTCCACTCCAAGATCCACCGGGCGACGGTGACGCAGGCGGACCTGCACTACGTCGGCTCGCTCACCATCGACCGCGACCTCATGGACGCGGCTGACCTCTGGCCCGGCCAACAGGTCGACGTCGTCGACGTCGACAACGGCAACCGGCTGACGACGTATGCCATCGAGGGGGAGCGGGGCTCCGGCATCCTCTGCATCAACGGCGCAGCCGCCCGGCTGATCTCCCCGGGCGACACGGTGATCATCATCGCCTACGCCTGCATGGACGACGAGGAGGCCCGGTCGCACGAGGCGCAGGTCGTCTTCGTCGACCGGCAGAACCGCCTCGTCGAGGTCGGGCACGACGCCGGCGACGTGCCGGACGGGTTCGGCCTGAAGACCTCGGCCGTCACCCAGCGTCACCACGACTACCAGCCCTGACCCGGGACCTGACGACATCCGGAGCCCGGGCGCCGAGGTCCGGCACCTGCGTCAGGGTCCGACGACAGGGTCCGACGACAGGGTCCGACGACAGGTGAGACGGTCGGTGGGGGCGGAGTGAACGGTCTGAGCGCGAGCGGGCCCAGCGGCATACGGTATGGGCGTGACGGAGCAGCGAGAGGGCGGCATGAGCGCGAGTGGCATCCACATCCCGCGACGCCTCCGTGCGCCTGCCCCCGGCTGGACGACGACCGCGGACGTCATCGTCGTCGGCTCCGGCATCGCCGGACTGACCACCGCGCTGCGCCTCCGACGTCGGGTGGCGCGGGTGCTGCTCGTCACCAAGACGGTGCTCGACGAGGGGTCGACCGCCTGGGCCCAGGGGGGCATCGCGGCCGTCATGTCGCCGGACGACAGCCCCCAGGAGCACATCCACGACACGCTCGTCGCGGGTGTCGGGCTCTGCGACGTGGAGGCCGTTCGGGCCCTGGTCACCGAGGGCACCGATGCCGTGTGGGACCTCATCGCCATCGGCGCGGACTTCGACAGGAGTGAGACGGGGCAGATCTCCTTGACCCGGGAGGGCGGGCACCATCGCGACCGGATCCTTCATGCCGGGGGAGATGCGACCGGTCGTGAGATCAGCCGGGCCCTGATCGCCGCGCTCGACCGGGTGCGTGACGACCCCGGCATCGAGGTCATCGAGCACGCGCTCGTCGTCGACCTGCTCTCCGACGCGGGCGGCCGCGTCTGTGGGGTGACGCTGCACGTGATCGGCGAAGGGCAGGTCGACGGCGTCGGCGCCGCCCATGCCCGAGCCGTCGTCCTCGCCACCGGCGGGCTCGGCCAGATCTACGCGTCCACGACCAACCCGGCCGTCGCCACCGGCGACGGCATGGCCGCCGCCCTCCGGGCCGGCGCGGAGCTGGCCGACCTCGAGTTCGTGCAGTTCCACCCCACGGTCCTCTACCTCGGTGACGGGTCGACGGGACAACAGCCGCTCATCTCCGAGGCGGTGCGCGGGGAGGGGGCCTTCCTGGTCGACGCGGAGGGCCGCCGCGTCATGGAGGGCCTGCACCCGCTCGCGGACCTGGCACCCCGCGACGTGGTGGCCCGCGCGATCATCGCGAGGATGCGCGCGACGGGCACCGACCACGTCTTCCTCGACTGCCGCCACCTCGGGGCCGCCTTCCTCGAGCAGCGGTTCCCCTCCATCGTCGAGCGGTGCCGCGAGCTCGGCTTCGACCCGGCCACGCAGCTGCTGCCCGTGGCCCCTGCCCAGCACTACGCCAGCGGAGGCGTGCGCACCGACCTGCTCGGCCGGACCAGCCTCGAGGGGCTGTACGCGTGCGGTGAGACCTCGTGCACCGGTGTCCACGGCGCCAACCGGCTGGCCAGCAACTCGCTGCTCGAAGGACTGGTCTTCGCCCGTCGGATCGCCGAGGACCTGACTCGCCGCCTCGCCGCGGGAGAGCTCCCTGAGCCGGACCCTGTCGAGGTGCCCGCGCTCGCGTCGGACCGACCCGCCCTGATCCGCGGCAAGCGTCGCCTGGCGGTGCAGCGCGCGATGACGGCGGGCGCGGGCTCGGTGCGGTCAGCGCAGTCCCTGGCCCAGACCCAGGCCCGGCTTGCCGAGCTGGCTGCCGCTGACGACGGCAGGAAGGGCAGCCCCCGGAGCTGGGAGACGACGAACCTCCTGCACCTCGGGCAGGCTCTCGCGCTGGTCGCGTCACTGCGCGAGGAGACACGGGGCGGCCATGTGCGAGAGGACTTCCCGGAGCGCGACGACCAGAGCTTCCTGCACCACACGGTGATCCGCCGCCGAGATGACGGCGACCTCACCGTCACCATCGAGCCCGTTCCGGCCGCGAACCTCGCCGGGCTCGACCTCGACCAGCCGCACCCCGAGGAGCAGCATGAACGACTTCCCTGAGGCCGCAGCCCGCGAGCTCGTCGCGAGGGCCCTGCGCGAGGACCTGGGTCCCGACGGTCTCGACGTGACGACGCTCGCAACCATTCCGGAGGAGCAGGTCCGCGTCGGCGAGATCGTGGCCCGGGAACCCGGCGTGATCGCCGGGGGTCCGGCGATCGAGATCGTGCTCGAGGCGGTGGCCGGGCTGCTCGGCGCCGACCTCCCGACGGTCAAGACCGTCGCTGCCGACGGCACCCGCCTCGACCGGGGCGACGTCGTGGCCCGGCTCGAGGGGCCGACCCGCGTCGTCCTGATGGCCGAGCGCACCATCCTCAACATCCTGTGCCGGCTCTCGGGGGTGGCCACCCACACGCGGCGCTGGGCCGATGCCCTCGAGGGGACGGGCACGATGGTGCTCGACACGCGCAAGACGACTCCCGGGATGCGGCTGCTCGAGAAGTACGCCGTCCGCACCGGGGGCGGCACCAACAAGCGCCTCGGCCTCTACGACGTCGCGATGATCAAGGACAACCACAAGCTCGCCGCGGGGTCGGTGGGCGAGGCCTACCGCCTCGTGCGTGAGCGGTTCCCGGACGTCACGATCGAGGTCGAGGTCGAGACGCCGGCGGAGGCACGCGAGGCCTATGCGGCCGGCGCGCGCTTCATCATGTGCGACAACATGTCCGTGCCCGTCCTGCGCGAGACGGTCGAGCTGCTCCGGGCGGCGGGCGAGCCGGTCGAGATCGAGGCGACGGGCGGGATGACGCTCGACGTCGTGGCGGACTACGCGGCCACCGGGGTCGACTTCGTCTCGGTCGGGGGCCTGACGCACAGCTCGCCGATCATCGACCTCGCGCTCGACCTCGTCGACTGAGCGTCGGACACCGGAGGCGGCCGTATGCCGCTGGGCTCGGTCCCGCGTGAGTCCTGCCGTCGAGGTCGGGTCGGGGTCTGCGCTGCAGCGCCGGCGCCTCGACCGGGGGACCGCCGACCGGAGGGTGCTGCGGCAGGGACCTCAGTAGCGGCGCCACCACACGTTGACGGCGTAGTCGATGCCGGTCGCTCTCGGGTGCTCCGCGAGGATGAGGTCGGCATGGTCCGGCGCGAACTCGATGCGGACCACGGCCTCGAAGTCATCCTCGGAGTCGAAGTCCCAGCGGATGTCGAGGCGCTCGCGAGACCAGCCGTGACGCTGCCAGAACCGCTCCACTGCTCGCGGGTCGTACGATGGCAGGGCGCGCCGGAACCACGTCCCGAAGGTCGAGCGGGACGCGTCGTTGTCGATGACGAAGGCCGTGCCTCCGGGTCGCATGACCCGCTCGAGCTCGGCCAGCCCCGGCTCGCAGCCCGGCCCGAAGAAGTAGGCCCACCGTGCGTGAGCAACGTCGAACGACGCATCGGCGACACCGATCGAGGCAGCGCTCTCCTCGCGGACGGAGCACTGCGGTAGGCCGGAGACTCGTTGTGCCGCAAGGGCGGCCAGGGGTGGATGTGGCTCGACCCCCAGCACGGAGCGGGCCGTGGCGGCGAAGATCGGCAGGTGGAAGCCGGTGCCGCACCCGATGTCGACGACGTCGTGCCCCGCCCAGTCGTGGATCGAGAGCATCGCCGCTTCGATGACACCGGCCCGGTCGACGCCGCGGTTCTCGATCTCGTAGACGTCAGGCGTGTCCCAGATGTTGGGGGAGGGGATGACGTCGCTCATGCCGTGGACCGCCTCGCGCGGGGTGCCGCGAGCGTCGCCGGGTGCACGATGAGCGGGAGCAGCTGGTGCGCGCCACGGGCGCGCACCGCCCTGACCTGGGTCAGATGGGCCTCGGCTCGGATGGCGAGCTCCTCGTAGGCTGCCTGGCCCATCAGCTCGATGAGCTCGGGGGCACTGGAGCGATAGACCGGCTCGCGCCCCACGTGCGCATCCGGGTTGCCCGAGCAGTACCAGTCGAGGTCGTGGCCACCGGGCCCCCAGCCGCGCCGGTCGTACTCCGTGATGGTGATCTCCAGGTAGCTCGTCTCGTCGGGCAGCTCGACGGTGCGGTAGGAGCGGCGCAGCGGCAGCTGCCAGCACACATCGGGCTTGGCCGTGTGCGGCTGGACCCCGGTCAGGACGGCGTGCTGGTGCAGGGCGCAGCCGGCGCCGGCCGGAAACCCGGGACGGTTGAGGAAGATGCACGCCCCGTCGACGACGCGGGTCTTGCGCGCGCCGTCCTCCTTCTCGACCCAGTCGGCCCGGCGCCCGGTCGCGGTGCCGATGTCACGGTACTGCCACTCGTCGGCACCGAGCTCCGCGGCGACCGCGGCGACGCGCTCGAGGTCGTCCTTGTCCGTGAAGTGGGCCCCCAGCGTGCAGCAGCCGTCGTCGGGACGATCGGCATAGATCCCCGGACAGCCGCTGCCGAAGATGCACGTCCAGCTGCTCGTGAGCCAGGTCAGGTCGCACCGGAACCGTTGACCCGAATCCGCGGGGTCGGTGAACTCGACCCAGACACGGGGGAGATCGAGCGATGCTTCGGCCACCGCCACACCTTACGTCGTGGTGCGGACCTGTCGGGCACCGTCCGCGGAACGGTCGGAGCACCTGCGACGGGGCTCCCGCCCGCAGGTGCTCCGGGTCGGCCGGCCCTCAGTGCTGCGCTGCCATCGCGTCCCGGTGGTGGACACGTGTCAGCTGGATGTCAGCTGCGCCGACGAGGAACGTCACGGCACCGACGATCCAGGCCGTCCAGGCCATCGCCACGGTGTCGCTGAACCCCATCACCCAGGGCGAGACGAAGAACGCCACGCCGAGCAGGACGAGGAGCCCCTCGAGGGGGATGGCATCCGGCCGCACCAGCTCCGCGATCGCAGCCAGCGCGGTGAGGATGCCGAGGGCAACCATCGTCATGGTTGCGCGGTCGGTTGTCGTCGTCCAGATCGGCGACAGGAAGGCGTAGACGCCGGCAATGAGGGGCAGCAGATCTTGGAGTTGCATCCCTCGCTTCATGGTGGGATCGACCCTCTTTCACACACGGGGTCCGTCGATCCGAGGCGGACCGGACACCTCGATTGTCGATCTGCTCGGCGTGGGGGTCAACGTGCCGTCAAGATCACGTCAAGGTGTGGCGGACCCGTTGCCGTGGAACTCGGTGACGGGAGCGGCGCACCAGTACATTCGGGGCATGACCGAGACCGAGGCAGGGCCCGCGGTCCTCATCCGCGACCTCCGCGTCGTGCGTGGTGGACGGCAGGTCATTCCGGCGATGTCGTTGGAGATCCCCGCCCGTCAGGTGGTGGGTCTGCTCGGTCCGTCAGGCTCCGGCAAGAGCACCCTGATGCGGTCGATCGTCGGGGTCCAGGTCATCGAGTCCGGCTCGGTGACCGTCCTCGGCCATGAAGCCGGTGCGGCGGAGCTGCGCAACCAGGTCGGCTACGTGTCGCAGTCGCCGAGCGTCTACCCGGACCTGACGATCCGCGAGAACATCTCCTACCTCGGCCGGGCCATGGGCCGCACCGGACGCGTCCTGCGCGACGCGGTCGCCCGCACCCTGGCCGAGGTCGACCTCGAGGACCATGCCGACGTCCTCATCCGCAACCTCTCGGGAGGGCAGGAGTCACGGGTCTCGCTGGCGTGCGCTCTGGTGGGGCGCCCCAGTCTCCTCGTGCTCGACGAGCCCACCGTCGGCCTCGACCCGGTCCTGCGACGCGACCTGTGGGGCCACTTCCGGCAGCTCGCCGAGCAGGGCTGCTCGCTCATCGTGTCGAGCCATGTCATGGACGAGGCCACGCGGTGCGATCGCCTGGTGCTGCTCCGCCGTGGCCGGGTCCTCGCCGACCTGACGCCGGCCGAGCTGCTCGAGCGCACCGGTGAGACCGATGCGGACGCGGCCTTCCTCGCCCTCGTCGAGTCGACCGGTGGAGAGGAGACCTGGTGAACCCCGGACTGACGCTGGCCACTGCTGAGCGCGTGCTCCGGCAGATCCGCACCGACCACCGCACCATCGCGCTCATCATGATCGTCCCGATGGTCTCCATCGGCCTGATCGCGTGGATCTACGACAACACGCCGGTCTTCGACGCCATCGGGCCGGCCCTCCTCGGCGTCTTCCCGATGATCGTGATGTTCGTCGTCACCTCCGTCGCCACGTTGCGGGAACGCCAGTCCGGCACCCTGGAGCGGCTGCTCACCACGCCGATGGGCAAGGCCGACTTCATGCTCGGCTACGCCGGAGCGTTCAGTGCCCTCGCGGTCGTCCAGGCCCTCCTCGCCACGTCCTTCGCCATCTGGGTCTGTGACCTCGACGTCGTCGGCCCGCTGTGGATGCTCGTGCTCGTCGCGGTGCTGGTCGCGGTGCTCGGCACGTCACTCGGGCTGCTGGCGAGTGCGTTCGCCCGCACCGAGTTCCAGGCGGTCCAGTTCCTGCCGGCGTTCATCACCCCGCAGTTCCTCCTCTGCGGCCTTCTCGTCGACCGCGACCAGCTGCCCGACGTGCTCGGCCTGGTCTCCGACGTGCTGCCCCTGTCCTACGCCGTCGACGCGATGAAGGAGGTGACCACCCATGCCGAGGCGACCAGCGCCGGCCTCTGGTCGATGGCCATCGTCGTGGGGTTCATCGTCCTCGCCCTGGCTCTCGCGTCGCTCACGCTGAGCCGTCGCACGCCCTGACGGGGGCCGGTGTGCGACGGCTCGCTGAGGGGCCCTGCGGGTAGGGTCGAGGCATGCGCCTGGGCGTCATCGACATCGGGTCCAACACGGTCCACCTCCTCGTGGTGGACGCGCACCCGGGCGCCCATCCGCTCCCGGCGTCCTCGCACAAGATCGACCTGCGGCTGTCCGAGAACATCACCCCGGAGGGCCTCATCGGCGAGCGCACCGTGGAGGCGTTGGTCGAGTTCATCCTGGAGTGCCTCGAGATCGCCGAGGACCACGGCGTGCAGGACCTCTTCGCGTTCGCCACGTCGGCCATGCGCGAGGCTCCGAACGGCGAGGCGGTGATCGACCGGGTCCGCCAGCAGACCGGCGTCTCCCTCGAGGTGCTGAGCGGTGTGGACGAGTCGCGGATGACCTTTCTCGCCGTCCGGCGCTGGTTCGGCTGGTCGAGCGGCCGCCTCCTCGTCATCGACATCGGTGGTGGCTCCCTGGAGCTCGCCAGCGGCATCGACGAGGAGCCCGACGTGGCGATCAGCCTCCCGCTCGGAGCCGGCCGCCTGACGCGGGAACGGCTGGCCGGTGACCCGCCGAGCCCCGATGAGACCCGCACCGTCCGCGCCTACATCCGCACCTCCCTGGCCCAGCAGGTGCGCCCGCTCCTCAAGGCCGGCACGCCGGACCGGGCCGTGGGGACGTCCAAGACGATGCGCTCGCTCGCCCGGATCGCCGGGGCGGCGCCGCGTGACGACGGTCCGTTCGTCCCACGTGAGCTGCGCCGGTCCGACCTGGGCACCATCGTCGACAAGCTCAAGGGCCTCGACGTCACAGCCCGCACCTCGCTCCCGGGGGTCTCGGCGGCCCGAGCGCACCAGCTGCTGGCCGGGGCGCTCGTCGCGGAGGCTGCCATGGACCTGCTGGGCGTCGACCGCCTGGACATCTGTCCCTGGGCGCTGCGGGAGGGTCTCATCCTGCGCCGCCTGGACCATCTCGGACCCGGATAGGCGCGGCCGTTGCGGCCCTCACCGCGTCGGGCTGGGCGCCGTGCCGCAGAATGATCCCCATGACCATCCGCATCGGGCTCTCCACGGCCGCGATGTATCCCGACAACGCGGCCACGGCGTTCGCGACGGCCGCGCGGCTCGGCTACGAGGCGGTCGAGGTCATGGTCTGGACGGACCCGGTCACGCAGGAGCCGGGAGCCCTGCGCGCCCTGAGTGAGCACCACGGGTTGCCCATCGCGTCGGTGCACGCTCCGACCCTGTTGCTGACCCAGCGCGTCTGGGGGACCGACCCGTGGGAGAAGGTCGACCGTTCCATCGAGCTGGCTCTCGAGGTGGGCGCAGGGACGGTGGTGCTGCACCCGCCGTTCCGTTGGCAGCGCGACTACGCAGCGACCTTCGTCGACGGCATCGCCCTGCGCGAGCACGACACGGGGATCCGCCTCGCCGTGGAGAACATGTTCCCCTGGCGGACCGCTCGCCGCGAGATGCTCGCCTACCTGCCGCACTGGGACCCGGTCGACCAGCCGTACGACAACGTGACGATCGACCTGTCACACACCGCCACGGCGGGGTCCGACGCCCTGCACATGGTCCGCGAGCTCGGGAGCCGCCTCGCGCACCTGCACCTCGCCGACGGCCTCGGCTCGTTCAAGGACGAGCACCTCGTGCCCGGCCGCGGCACCCAGCCGTGCTCGGAGGTCCTCGAGCACCTCGTCGAGGCCGCCTGGTCGGGGGACGTCATCGTTGAGGTCGGGACCCGCAAGATGGCTCCGGACCGCCGGGAGGCGGCGCTGGTGGAGGCGCTCGCCTTCGCCCAGTTCGCCATCATGCCGACCCGCGGGGCGAGCCGCATCTGATCCTCGAGGAACGAAGTCCTCAGCCGGGGAAGCCTCGCGGCCGGACGCTCACCTGGTCGATGCACGCCTCGTCGGTTGCGTCCACCGCCAGCCGGACCGCCCTCACGACGGACTCGACGCGGAGGTAGTCATCGGGCCGGTAGGACCCGCCCTCGAAGTCGATCATCTCCTGCTGCATGTCAGTGTCGACGCGGCCGGGGTGGATCGAGGTGACCCGCACGCCGCTCGACCGTTCTTCCTCTCGGAGCGCATCCGTGAACGCGCGGAGTGCGAACTTCGACGCACTGTAGGGGCCCATGGTCGGTGCTGAGGTGAGCCCGGCGCCCGAGTTGATGGCCACCACGAGCCCGTGGGCCGCCCGCAACGCCGGCAGGAGCGCCCGCGTGATCGCCGCCACGGCAATCAGGTTGACGCGCATGGCCGTGTCCCAGTCGTCCACGGACAGGTCGGCGATCCGTCCCCGGTGGAGCACGCCCGCGGAGTGGACGAGCACGCCGACCCGCGGGAGGCGCTCCACGAGGCCGCGGAGGGCGGAGTCCAGCGACCCACCGGGGCCGCAGTCGCGCAGGTCGGCGACGAAACCCTCGGCGGAGGGCAGCCCCTGGGCGACCCGGTCCACCGACTCCTCGCTGCGGCCGCCGATGACCACGTGATGGCGCGGGGCGAGGTCCTCGGCGATGGCTCGGCCGATGCCCCTGGTCCCTCCGGTCACCACGGCGACGGGCCTGTCGGGACGGGCGGGGACGGTCATGGCCCCCAGAGTACGACCCCGGCCGGACGACAAGGGTCGTATGCCGCTGAGCCGGCTCAGCGGCATACGTCTGCTCCCGAAGGGGATTGGCTCTCAGGCGAGCCCGAGGGCTGCCGCCTCCTCCCAGAGCTCCTCCCGCACCCGCGGGTGGGCGCATTCGTCGATGAGGTCGCGGCACTGCTCGCGCTCGTCGCGGCCCCAGAGCAGGGCGACGCCGTTCTCGGTGACGATGGCGCTCTGCTGGAAGCTCGTCACGGGCTCGTCGACGAGGGGCACGACGGTCGAGACGTCGGCCCTCGGGTGCCAGGAGCGAAGGGCGATGAAAGACTGCCCGCCGGGGGAGTGCAGTGCCCCGACGATGAAGTCCGTCTGCCCGCCGAACCCCGAGTGGATGCGGGCGTTGATCCGGGAGGCGTTGGCCTGCCCGAAGAGGTCCACCTCGAGCGCGGTGTTGACGGAGGTCATCCGGCGCTGCTGGGCGATGAGGCCGGGGTCGTTGGTCTTCTCGGTGCGCAGCATCCGCACCCAGGGGTTCCCGTCGACCCAGTCGTACAGCTCCTGGCTGCCGAAGACGAACGACGTGACGAGGGGGTGGTCCCGGTCGAGCGCCCCGGCGGCGTCGAGAGCGAGGATGCCGTCGGAGAACATCTCGGTCCAGACGCGGATGCCCTTGCGGCCGATGATCGCGTTGAGGGTCGCGTCCGGCACCGCTCCGATGCCGAGCTGCATCGTCGAGCCGTCGAGGACCATCGAGGCGACGCGCTCGCCGATCGCGGAGCTCTCGTCGTCGGGTGCGACGGGCTTGGGTGTCACGAGTGGAGTGTCGACCTCGAGCGCGAGGTCGACGTGGTCCACCGGCACCTGGGCATCGCCGAAGGTGTAGGGCATCCGGTCGTTCACGACCGCGATGACGAGGCCACCGCGCGCCCGGCAGGCCTCGATCGCAGCCGGGAGGACGTTGACCTCCACACCAAGACTCAGCTGGCCGTCGCGGGGTGGGGCGCAGTGGATGAGAACCGCGTCGGGCAGGAGGGTCCGCGTGTAGAGCAGCGGCACCAGCGAGAGGCGAGAGGGGACGTAGCGCAGCCGTGGGTGACGGCGCATCCCCGCACCGACGAAGCACGTCTCCACCGTGACCCCCTCGCGCTCGGGCAGACCCGGTGGGGCGTTGAGCGCGTGGAGGATGTACGACGGCAGAGCCTGGTCGAGCACCGTGACGGCGTCCCAGGGAATGGCCATGTTCCCGGAGCAGACGATGCGCGGGTTCGGCGGGAGTGACTGGACCCTGGAGCTGAGTTCCTCGACGGAGACGGTCTGCATGACCACATCCTTGCCGACGGACGCCCGACCGCGGCGGCGACCCCCGTGCTGTCCTCGGCGAACCGGTCAGCTGGCCTTGCGCTTGGCGGCTGCCTTCTTCGTCGTCGACTTCTTGGTGGCCGTCTGCTTGGCGGCGGACGTCTTCGCGGGAGCCTTGGCAGCGGCCTTCCTGGCCGTGGTCTTCTTCGCCGACGACGTCCTCTCGGCGGGCTGAGCCGGCTCCTCCGCCGCCTCGGTCTCCTTCCGGATCTCGCTCGTCGAGGTGCCGCCCGACTTGGCCGCCTTGGCCTTGTCGACACTGCGCTGGAGGGCCGCGAGGAGGTCGACGACCTCGGTCTCCTCGGCGCGCGCCGCCGGCGCCTCCTTGATCTCGCCGCCCTCGATCTTGCTCGCGACGAGCGCCTCCACCGCTTCGGAGTAGTCGTCCTCGAACTCCTCCGGCTCGTAGTCCCCGGCAAGGGAGTCGACGAGGGACGAGGCCATGGCGAGCTCCTTGTCGGTTGCGTGGGTGTCCTCGGAGAGGAAGTCGA
Organism: Intrasporangium sp. DVR; assembly: GCF_040365325.1. NCBI lineage: Bacteria > Bacillati > Actinomycetota > Actinomycetes > Micrococcales > Intrasporangiaceae > Intrasporangium > Intrasporangium sp. DVR. Next base: position 57,505 of record NZ_BAABZW010000003.1, read on the forward strand.
ACTCCGGCTTTCGGACCTCGTCCGCCCACAGCAGCGTCTGCAGGACGATGACGCCCTCACGCACCCGGAGCACCGCGAGCGTCATCCTGGTGCGGATCGAGACGGTCACGAGCGCCATGCGGTCGGCCTTCTCCAGGGCGTCGCGCAGCAGGACGTAGGGTTTCAGGCCCGTCTTGTCCGGCTCGAGGTAGTAGGAGCGGTCGAACACGAGGGGATCGATCTGGTCCGCCGGGACGAACTTCTCGATGGAGATCTCCTTCGACGAGCGCGAGGGAAGCGTCTTCATCTCCTCGTCGGTGAGGACGACCATCTGTCCGTCTGCGGTCTCGTACCCCTTGGCGATGTCGGAATAGGGCACCTCCTCGCCGTCGATCGAGCACACCCGCTGGTATCTGATGCGCCCTCCGTCCTTCACGTGGACCTGTCGGAACTGCACGTCGTGATTCTCGGTCGCGGAGAAGAGGCGGACCGGCACGTTGACGAGTCCGAAGGACACTGCGCCTTTCCAGATGGCTCGCATGACAACCAGAATGCACCCATGCGCCCCATGCTCGCGACGCCGACACCGACCATTCCGTCGGGTGACGCCTGGGTTCATGAGGTGAAGTGGGACGGGATGCGCATCCTGGCGGATGTCAGTGAGGGTTCGTTTCGGCTGACATCACGCACCGAACGGGACGTCACGGTCGCGTTCCCGGAGCTCTCCGCGCTGTCGGGCGAGTACGCCGACATGCTGCTCGACGGCGAGATCGTCTGCCTCGACGCCGGCAAACCATCCTTCGGCCTGCTGGCGGAGCGGTTCCACGTGACCAACCCGAGGCGCGCCCTGCTGCTTTCCGAGCGGAGCCCCGTCACCCTGATGACCTTCGACCTGCTCCGCCTCTACGGTGTCGAGCTGCTCGGCCGGGCCTGGAGCGACCGTCGTGCCACGCTCGAGCGTCTCGAGCTCGACGGTCCGCGCTGGCAGACTCCACCGACCTTCGAGGACGGGCAGGTGCTCCACGCCGCCACCCGCGAGCAGGGGCTCGAGGGGATCGTCAGCAAGCGCATCAGCTCGCTGTACCGTCCCGGGGTGCGCTCGCCGGACTGGCTCAAGTCCCCCCACCGGGGGAGCGCGTCCGTCGTGATCGGCGGGTGGCGGCCGGAGTCCACCGGCACGGTCCGCGACCGGCTCGGAGCCGTGCTCGTCGGCGTCCCCGGACCGGAGGGCCTGCGGTTCGTCGGGCGGGTCGGGGCCGGCCTGGCCGGGCGTGCGGGCGACGCCCTCCGGAAGATCCTTGCCCCGTTGGAGGTGGACCGCCCGCCGTTCGCGACCGAGGTCCCGAGGGAGGACGCTCTCGAGGCGCGCTGGGTGCACCCGGTCGTCGTCGCAGACGTCGAGTCCCTCGGGCTGGGCCACCAGGGACGGCTGCGGCAGCCGGCGTTCAAGCGACTTCGCGAGGACCTGACCCCCGAAGACGTCGAGGACCTCTTCGGCGGGGATGAGTGATGCCGGCTTCCCCGCGGCAGGCCAGCGGTCCCAGGGTGACCGTTGAGGTCGACGGCCGGCGGATGAGGCTGAGCAGCCTCGAAAAGGTGATGTATCCAGTGACCGGCACGACAAAGGCGCAGGTCATCGACTATTACGCCCGGATCGCCCCGGTGCTGCTGCCGCACCTGGCTGATCGCCCGGTCACCCGGATCCGGTATCCGCACGGTGTGGGAGACATGCAGTTCTTCGAGAAGAACGTGCCGGCGGGCACCCCCGACTGGATTCGGCGGGCCGGTCGCGATCCGGTGTTCCCCTTCATCGACGATCTCGCCGGGCTCACGTTCTTCGCCAATCTCAACTCTCTCGAGCTCCACGTGCCCCAATGGCGCTTCCAGGGGGAGGGCCGCGACGCCGTGCCCCTCAACCCCGACCGGCTCGTCATCGACCTCGACCCGGGGCCCGGGACCGGCCTGCGTCAGGTCTCGGTCGTGGCGCTGATCGTCCGGGACCGGCTCGCCGAGATCGGGCTCGCGACGCTGCCGGTGACCAGTGGCAGCAAGGGCATGCAGCTCTACGCCGGACTGCCCGGCGGGGCACACACGAGTGACCAGATCCGAGACACGGTCCACCAGCTGGCCCAGGAGCTGACCAAGCAGCACCCGGAGCTCATCGTCTGGAAGATGGCCAAGGACCTGCGGCCGGGCAGGATCTTCCTGGACTGGAGCCAGAACGTCGCGGCCAAGACGACGATCTGCCCCTACTCCCTGCGCGGTCGCGACGAGCCCACCGTGGCCGCACCGCGCAGCTGGGACGAGGTCGAGGCCGGGATCGAGGGCGCCGAGCTCCGACAGCTTCGGTCGGAGGAGGTCCTGGACCGAGTCGCCGATGTGGGAGACCTCGCCGCCGAGATCGCCGGGCCGTCCCCCTCCGGCTGACCCATCGAAGGGGAGCGGGTGGAGCTCGGGTGGAGCTGGGGCCGGACAGCCGCGAGGGGCCACCTCCACGTGGGAGGTGGCCCCTCGGCTGGCTGACGAACGCCGGTCAGTGGGCCTTGTCGTAGGCCGCCTGGATCTCCGCGGAGATCCGGCCACGGTCGGAGACCTGGTGACCGTTGGCGCGGGCCCACTCACGGACGGCCGCGAGATCGCTGCGCTTCGCCCCGCCTCCGGCGGAGGAACGGCGCCGTCCCCCCCGCGACCCCCCGCTGCGACGGGCGTGGCCGGTCCAGGAGGCCATTCCCTCGCGCAGCTTCTTGGCATTCTTGTCACTGAGGTCGATCTCGTACGAGACCCCGTCGATCGCAAAACTGACGGTTTCGTCGGCGGGACCGCCGTCAACGTCGTCGATGAGGACGACTTCGACTCGCTGAGCCATGTTTCTCCATCTGGTGTCGTGATGGTAATTGGTGCGGCGTGAATGCCCGGCATTCGCGTCGCCAGCCAATTTACACGCAATCAGCATTCCAGCGGAAATGGAGATAACAATTGTGGATGAATCAAGGACGGGAGCGGGTCAGGTATGCTGCTGGCTTTTGTCGCCACTATTGTTCGGAGCTTCTGCCTCACGCTCCGCCTCCCACTTGGCAACCGCAATTCGTTCCCTCCGGTCGCCTTCGAGAATGTTGCGGATGATGACGAAGAAGAGCCAGGTGACGCCCACCGTCGGGAGGAGCGCGAGGACGTAGGGCAGGACCGATTGCATGGGTCCCATGATCCCACGCCTCACCGGATGGCGGCTCGTCGGCGTTGTCAACCGTCACTGTCGCTGCGCCCCTCTACGGTTACGGCATGGCCACCACGTCGACTGCCCGGCAATCATCACGTTTCCGCTGCGCGGAGTGCGGTTGGACCGCGGTCAAGTGGGTCGGCCGCTGCGGTGAGTGCCAGGCCTGGGGGACGGTCGCCGAGGCAGCCGGCGCCTCCGCGCCGCGCACGTCGCCGGGTCAGGTGCTGCGGCCGGCGACACCCATCGGCGAGGTCGACCTGACGAGCGCCGCGGCCCGCCCGACCGGGGTGGCGGAGTTCGACCGGGTGCTCGGCGGCGGCCTCGTGCCCGGCGCCGTCGTTCTGGTGGCGGGGGAGCCCGGCATCGGCAAGTCGACCCTCTTGCTCGACGTGGCCGCGCGGGCGGCGCGCCAGGGCGCCGCCACCCTCTACGTCAGCGGCGAGGAGAGCGCAGCACAGGTGCGGGCCCGCGCTGACCGCATCGACGCGCTCGCCGACTCGCTCTACCTGGCGGCCGAGACCGACCTGGCCACCGTGCTCGGCCACGTCGAGGCGAGCGCCCCTCAGCTCCTCGTCGTCGACTCGGTGCAGACCATCGCGAGCGCCGAGGTCGACGGGCAGGCGGGCAACGTCTCCCAGGTCCGCGAGGTGGCTGCGAGCCTCATCCGGATGGCGAAGGACCGGGGGATCGCGGTGCTCCTCGTCGGCCACGTCACGAAGGACGGGTCCATCGCCGGGCCAAGGGTGCTCGAGCACCTGGTCGACGTCGTCGTCCAGTTCGAGGGTGATCGACACTCGAGGCTGCGACTGGTGCGCGCGGTCAAGAACCGCTACGGCCCGACCGATGAGGTCGGGTGCTTCGACCTCTCGGAGGCGGGGATCATCGGGCTGCCAGACCCGAGCGGGCTCTTCCTGTCCCACCGGGTCACTGCCGTCGCCGGCACGTGCGTCACCGTCACCCTGGAGGGCCGTCGCCCGCTGGTCACGGAGGTCCAGGCGCTCGTCGCACCGTCGACCCTCCCCTCCCCTCGACGCACCTCCAGCGGTCTCGACGCGTCGAGGCTGGCCATGGTGATCGCCGTGCTGGACAAGCGGGCCGGCGCACCGGTGGGCGCCCAGGACATCTTCGCCGCGACCGTCGGGGGAGTGCGCGTCACCGAGCCGGCAGCCGACTTGGCCCTCGTGTGTGCGCTCGCGTCGTCGGTGCTCGACCGACCGCTGCCGGTCGACGCCATCGCCATCGGTGAGGTCGGACTGGCGGGGGAGGTCCGTCGGGCGACGGGCATCGGCCGGCGCCTCGCCGAGGCTGCCCGGCTCGGCTTCCGTCACGCCGTCGTGCCGCAGGGCAGCCGGGCCGACTCCGCGGTCCCCGACGGAATCGACGTCATCGAGGTGAGCAACGTCGCCGAGGCCATCGAGACGATGCGTCGCCTCGCCGTCGCGCAGCCGACGCCCGCATTGGCGCGCGACACCGCCTAGACTGCGGACCACCGACCTCTTCAACCTCGGGACACCTCGGTGTGGTCAGGCGATCCCACCGACATCGACACAGGGGCGGCGAAGGGCCGACCAGCGGCGCCCACCAGCTGAACGGGATGTGATGGACAGGAACGACGACGAGCTGCTGCTTCGCGCGGCCCTCGGCGCGGTCGCTCCCGGCACGGAGCTGCGTGACGGCCTCGAGCGGATCCTCCGGGGTCGCACCGGGGCCCTCATCGTGCTCGGCTACGACCGGGTGGTGGACGCCATCTGCACGGGCGGTTTCCAGCTGGACGTGGAGTTCTCGGCGACCCGGGTCCGCGAGCTGTGCAAGATGGACGGCGCGGTCGTCCTCGACCGTGAGGGCACCCGCATCCTGCGCGCTGCCACCCAGCTCGTCCCCGACTCGAGCATCGACACCTCGGAGTCCGGCACCCGGCACCGCACCGCCGAGCGCGTCGCCAAGCAGACCGGCTTCCCCGTCATCTCGGTGAGCCAGTCGATGGGCGTGGTTGCGCTCTACGTCCGCAACAAGCGGCACGTCGTCGAGGGATCCCCGACGACCCTGTCCCGAGCGGACCAAGCCCTGCAGACCCTGGAGCGCTACAAGGCTCGACTCGACGAGGTGACCGGCACCCTGTCCGCCCTCGAGATCGAGGATCTCGTCACCATCCGCGACGTCACCTCGGTGCTCCAGCGTCTGGAGATGGTCCGGCGCATCTCCGCAGAGATCCAGGACTACGTCGTCGAGCTCGGCACGGATGGCCGGCTGCTCAGCCTCCAGCTGGAGGAGCTCGTCGGCGGCCTCGGCAACGACCGCGAGCTGGTCATCCGTGACTACCTGCCCTCGACCAAGTCCGACCTCACCGCGGACGACGCGCTCGCCAACCTCGAGGCGCTCAACTCGGTCGAGCTGCTCGACCTGTCCGCCGGCGCTCGGGCGGTGGGCTTCTCGATCGTCGGCGACAGCCTCGATGCGCCGGTGAGCCCCCAGGGCTACCGGCTGCTCACCAAGGTGCCGCGCCTGCCGTCCGCCATCGTCGAGCGCCTCGTCAACCACTTCGAGTCGCTCCAGCGACTGCTGGCTGCCGGCATCGAGGACCTCATGCTCGTCGACGGCGTCGGTGAGGGTCGGGCCCGAGCCGTGCGGGAGGGTCTCTCGCGCCTCGCGGAGTCGTCGATTCTCGAGCGGTACGTCTGAGTCAGGGCATGACCGGCGAGGCGACGGACGCGCACGATCACGCTGCGCTGGACCGGATGGCCGTGGAGGCGCTGCGCCGGCGCGTCAACGGCTGGTATGCCCGTGCTGGGCGCGATCTCCCGTGGCGGGCGGCCGACTGCAGTCCGTGGGGCGTCTTCCTGTCCGAGGTGATGGCCCAGCAGACCCCGCTCGCGCGGGTGGAGCCGGTCTGGCGCGAGTGGATGGTGCGCTGGCCGACGCCCGGGGCGCTCGCAGCCGAAGCGCCCGGGGAGGCGGTGCGCGCCTGGGGTCGGCTCGGCTACCCCCGCCGGGCCCTGCGCCTTCACGAGGCGGCCACCGTCATGGTCGAGCGACACGGCGGCCAGGTCCCCGCGACTCACGCCGAGCTGCTCGAGCTTCCCGGAGTCGGGGCCTACACGGCCGCCGCGGTCGCGTGCTTCGCCTTCGACATCCCGGAGGTCGTCATCGACACCAATGTCCGCCGGGTTCTCGCGCGGGCATTGGAGGGCAAGGCCTTCGCGCACCCCACGCTCACCCGGGCCGAGACCGACCTGGCGCGACGCGCGATGCCGGCCCAGCGGCATACGGCACCCTCGGCGCGGGCGGAGGCGAACGTCTGGAACGTCGCCGCGATGGAGCTCGGAGCGCTCGTCTGTGTCGCGCGCAGCCCGCGGTGCGATGTGTGCCCGGTCGCCGACCTCTGCGCCTGGAACCTCGCCGGGCGTCCGGCCCACGAGGGGCCGCCGCGACGTGGACAGGCGTGGCACGGGACGGATCGTCAGGTCCGAGGCGAGATCCTGCATCGGCTCCGGGAGCAGCACCGACCGGTGCCTCTCACAGCGCTCGAGGCGGCGGGTCCCGACCACGCGCAGGTCATCCGGTGCCTGGACTCGCTCGTCGCCGACGGTTTGGTGGAGCCCCTGTCGCGCAAGCGATTTCGGCTTCCCGCCTGAGACGCGCGCAGTCGTCCTAGCTGCGGTCGCGGGCGTAGAGCTCGAGGTGGTCGCACTGGGTGCAGCGGATGGCGTCGACGACCCAGCGCGGCGCCCCGAAGCGGAAGGCGCCCCCGAAGGGACCCCGCTGCAGCGGCCCGGAGATCCACCGGGCGTAGCCCTGGGAGCCCTGCCCGTTGTCCTCGATGAAACCGTCCTCGAACTCCACGCCACCGCACTGTGAGCAGTTGGCCTCGATCCGCGCCATCGGCACGCCTCCTCGGGCTACCCGGTTCTTCACGGTCTGCCGGCTGCGGCGCAGCCGGACCATGGTGCGGTGACGTGGTCGCCTTCGGACTCGTTCGGTGCAGACTCCGGGATCACCGCGCGACCATCATCCACTTGGCCCCGGGGCGCCCCGACGGTAGGGTCGGCGACCATGCTGGCCACGGACCGATGAGAACCTTCCTCCTTCTCGTCAGGGCGGGGTTCCGGCGCCACTCGACCTACCGGCTGGCCCTGCTGGCCGGCATGACGACCAACTCCGTCTTCGGCTTCATCCGCGCCTCGGTCCTCGTTGCAGCCGTCAGCTCCGCCGGCGCCCAGATCGCCGGCTACGACGGTCCCACGGTGCTCGCCTTCGTCTGGTGGGGCCAGGCACTCCTCGGTGTCGTCAACCTCTGGGGGTTCCAGGAGGTCGGCCTCCGGGTGCGCAGCGGCGACATCGCCGTCGACTTCCTCCGACCGGTCCCGCCTCAGCTGGTCTACCTCGCCGAGGATCTCGGCCGGGCGGGCGTCAACGTCATCGGGCGCGGGATTCCCGCCCTGCTGGTCGGCGCGCTCTTCTTCGACCTGGCCCGGCCGCCCGGTCTCGACTCCTGGGTGCTCGGTCTGGTGTCAATCGTCCTCGCGGTGGTCGTCGCCTTCGCCGGCACCTTCATCGTCAACCTGCTGGCCTTCTGGATCGTCGAGGTGCGGGGCATCCGCCTGATGTGGATGATCACGAGCGGTTTCCTCTGTGGTCTCTATGTCCCCGTCCCGTGGTTCCCCGACTGGCTGCGGACCTTCGCCCAGTGGACGCCGTTCCCGGCGATGCTGCAGAACCCTCTCGACATCCTCTCCGGACGTGTCGACGGGAACGCCATCTGGACGACGATCGCGTCCCAGTCCGGTTGGGCCGTGGCCCTGCTCATCGCCGGCCAAGCCGTCCTCCAGCGCGGGCGACGTCGCTTGGAGGTCCAGGGTGGCTGACCGGCCCGACCTGACGCCCTACCGGGCCATCCTCCGGTCCCGGATCCGGGCCCAGATGCAGTACCCCGCCTCGTTCGCCACCGACATCCTCGGCACCTTCGGAGTGGGTCTCACCGAGCTCGCCGAGGTGTGGGTCATCTTCCACAACGTCGACGTCCTCGGGGGCCTCGACTTCACGGCCGCCCTTCTCGTCTTCGCGCTGTCGAACGTCTGCTTCTCACTCGCCGACATGGCCGTCGGGCACCTCGACCAGCTGCCGACCTACATCCGGGCCGGCACGGTCGACGCCTTCTATGTGCGGCCGCTGCCCCTTCTGGCCCAGTTCATGACGAGCGAGATCTCCCTGCGCCGGATCGGGCGGCTCACCGTCGCACTCGTGACGCTCGTCGTCGCGCTGTCGGTCGCGGACATCACCTGGGGGCCCGGCTCGGTCCTGCTCGTCGCGCTCACCCTGGTCAGCGGCACAGCCATCTTCTCGGCGCTCTTCACCACGGCCGGAGGGCTCCAGTTCTTCATCGTCGACGGCGCCGAGTTCACCAACGCGTTCACCTACGGCGGCTCCTACGCCGCCCAGCAGCCGCAGCGCGTCTTCCCCGACCCCTTCCGTATCTTCTGGACGTTCGTCGTGCCGACGGCCTTCATCGCCTACCTGCCGACCGTAACCATCCTCGACCTCCCCGGGGCGTTCCTCGCCCCCACCTGGCTCGCCTGGTGCAGCCCCGTCGCCGCCGGCTTCGCCTGGCTGATGGCGGCGGGCTGCTGGCGGGCCGGCACCCGTCACTACCAAGGAGCAGGCGGATGACGATGCAGCCGCTCGAGCCGGGCCGAGCGTCCAGCCAGGACCCGGCGCCGATCATCGAGACCCGTGACCTCGTGCGTGACTACGGCGGCCGCCGGCGCAGGAGCAGGCACGTCCGCGCTGTCGACCACATGACCTTCGCGGTGCGACCCGGCGAGGCGGTCGGCTACATCGGAGCCAACGGCGCCGGGAAGTCCACCACGATCAAGATGCTGATGGGCATCCTCCGCCCGACGTCCGGGCTGGTCCGCACCTGTGGTCTCGACCCGATGCGCCACCGGGTCGACGTCGCCCGACAGGTCGGAGTCGTGTTCGGCCAGCGTTCCCAGCTCTGGTGGGACCTTCCGCTGCGCGACTCCTTCACCATCCTCGCCGCGATCCACCGGCTCGACCCGGCCCGCGCCCGCGCCCGGACGACGCGACTCGTCGACCAGCTGGAGATGGGTCCCCAGCTCGACACCCCCGTCCGGTCCCTGTCGCTCGGGCAGCGGATGCGCGCCGAGATCGCCGCGGCCCTGCTGCACTCGCCCCGCCTTCTCGTCCTGGACGAGCCAACGATCGGCCTCGACGTCCTGTCCAAGCAGCGTCTGCGCGAGTTCCTCGTCGAGGAGCGTCAGGAGCGCGGCACGACGTTGCTCCTCACGACGCACGACATGGGAGACATCGAGCGACTGTGCAACCGGGTCCTCGTCGTCGACCACGGGCGGCTCGCGTTCGACGGGACTCTCGCGGGTCTCGCCGCGACCGTCGGCGTGGAGCGGCTCATCGTCATCGACCTGGCCGAGCCCACCCCGCCGATCGAGGGGATCCCCGGTGCGCGCCTCGTGGCCTCCGAGTCCGACGGCCTGCGACAGCGGTTCGCCTTCGACGCAGCCCGGACCACAGCAGCCGCGGTTCTCGCCGAGGTGTCGCGACGGGCTCCGGTGCGGGACCTGACCATCGAGGAGCCCGACATCGAGGACGTGGTCCGCCGGATCTACGCAGGCTCCTGAGGCCCGCACACCCGACAACGGGGGTATGCCGCTGAGCTGGCTTGCGCTGGAAGCGAGCTCAGCGGCATACGGGCTATTCGAGGGTCCGCAGCATGCGCGTGTTGCCCAACGTGTTGGGCTTGACCCGCTCGAGGTCGAGGAACTCGGCCACGCCTTCGTCGTAGGAGCGCAGCAGCTCGGCGTAGACCTCCGCGGACACGGCCTGCCCCTCGATGGCCGAGAAGCCGTGCCGGGTGAAGAAGGGCACCTCGAAGGTGAGGCAGAAGAGACGACGGATGCCGAGCTCACGGGCATCCTCGACGAGCGCCTCGAGGATGCGGCCGCCGAGCCCGGTGCCCAGGAGGCCGTCGGCGACGGCGAGGGTGCGGATCTCAGCGAGGTCCTCCCACATGACGTGCAGGGCGCCGCACCCCACGACCTCGCCCTCGCGCTCGGCGACGCGGAACTCCTGCACCGCCTCGTAGTAGGTGACGGCCTCCTTGCTCACGAGCACGCGTCGCTCTGCGAGGGGGGCCACGAGGGCGCGGATGCCGAGGATGTCGGACGTGCGCGCCCGACGGATGACGAGGTCCGGTGATGGGCTGGTCACGAGAGGTTGCCGTCCTCGAACGAGGCGAACAGGCGGCGGGCCTGCTCCCCGAGGACGACGATCGACTGCGCGCCGGCCCAACCGAACGGACCGGCGGCGACGTCGCGGCCGACCTTCGTCGGGTTGAGCCGGTAGAGGCCGGCCGCGAAGGTCAGCATCTGCTCGGCAGACAGGTCGCTGACCCCCACGTCGCTGAAGCTGATCAGGGCCCCCGGAACCGCCTCCGGGCCGGCCAGCCTGGCCTGCACCGCGGCCGCGAGGAGCAGCTGGCCCTGGTGCCTCGACCGACCGAAGTCGCCGTCGCGGAGCGTCTTGCGCTCTCGCGCATAGGCGAGCGCCTGCTTGCCGCTCAGGGTCTGTGGCCCCTTCTTGATGACGATGTGAGCGTGCGAGGCGTCGACCGTCTCCGGGACGACGATGCGGATCCCACCCTGGTGGTCGACGAGCTGGATGAACCCGTCGAAGCCGATCACGGCGTACCCCTCGATGGGCAGGCCCGTCGCGGTGCGCACCGTCCGCAGCTGGGCCTCCGGGCCCCCGAGGGACATGGCCGAGTTGATCTTGCCCTTGCCGCCGGTGCTCAGCGTCACCCAGAGGTCCCTGGCGATACCCATGACGCCACCGCCGCCTGCGCCGTCGGTGCCAATCACCTGGAGGGTGTCGGCCCGCGACCGCTCGAGGTTCTGGCCGCGGCGCGCGTCCGAGCCGACCGCGAGCACCCACCTCGGCCCACCGCCCACGACGGCCTCGTCCACGCCGAGCGAGGGCCACCAGCCGCCGACGAGCTTCCACGTCGGACCCACCGCCAGGCTGACGTCCTTGCCCGCTGTCACCACGGCGATGGGCGTGCCGAACCACGAGCCGAGCGCGGCCTCGGCTCCGGGCGGTACATCGGAGCCACCGGAGCCACCGGAGCCACCGGAGCCACGGGAGGTGCGGCCGGTGAGCGCTTTCGTCGTGTCGGCGTTGGCGGCCTTGCCGAGGTCCGAGCCGGAGTAGAGCCGCTCGATGAGGGCCTGCAGCTGCGCCGGGGCGCCGGCCACCCTGGGGGTCGGCTGCGCGGCCGGCGTTCCGGGCGACCTGCTGGGGGCGGCAGCCGACGAGGTGGACCTCGGCGGCGCCGGCTCACCGGTGCAGGAGGCGAGGAGGGTCGCCGCGACGGCCGTCGCGGCGAGCACGGCGAGGGGCCGTGGGCGGGTGGGTCCGAGGCTCACAGGGCCACCGTAGACGACCTCGGCGGATGCGAGCCGAGGGGCGGGGCAGCCTGAGGCGTGGGACGAGTGGGTTGTCTGGTCGCGTTACGGGGCCGTCCGTTCCGGGTATGACGCCTTGGGGGAAAGGTCAGGGGAGGAACCAGGGGAGACGAAGGGGCCGAGGATCTGTCCTCGGCCCCTTCGTCTGCGTGCTGTCGGCTGCCGCCGCGACGTCAGGCGGTCTCGGTGCCTGACGGTGCGGCCGGTCCCGCGCTGCCCGTGACGTCACGCGATGGGTCGGGCACCGCGACGAACTCGGCGCCGAGGGCCTCGTCGAGGGCAGGTCCCTCCGGCAGCTCCGGCAGGTCGTCGGCCGGCCGGTGATCCGGGTGGGCCATGTCGGAGAAGGTGAACTTCTCGTCCTTGCCCTCGCCCTCGGTGTCGACCCTGACGTACTGGCCCGAGGTGAACTCCGCGTAGAGGATCTTCTCGGACAGCGCATCCTCGATCTCGCGCTGGATGGTGCGACGCAGCGGGCGCGCACCGAGCACGTGGTCGTAGCCCTTCTTGGCGAGCAGGTCCTTGGCCGCCTGGGTGAGGTCGATGCCCATGTCCTTGTCCTTGAGCCGCTTGTCGAGCTTGGCGATCTCGAGGTCGACGATCTGGATGATCTCGTCCCTGGACAGGTGGGGGAAGACGATGGTGTCGTCGACCCGGTTGAGGAACTCCGGCCGGAAGTGCTGCTTGAGCTCGTCGATGACCTTGGCCTTCATCCGCTCGTAGTCCGACCGCGTGTCCGGACCGGCGGAGAAGCCCATGCTCGCCTTCGAGATGTCTCGCGTGCCGAGGTTCGTCGTCATGATGATGACGGTGTTCTTGAAGTCGACCATCCGACCCTGGGAGTCGGTGAGTCGACCGTCCTCGAGCACCTGGAGCAGCGAGTTGAAGATCTCCGGGTGGGCCTTCTCGACCTCGTCGAAGAGCACGACGGAGAACGGCTTGCGGCGGACCTTCTCGGTCAGCTGGCCGCCCTCCTCGTAGCCGACGTAGCCGGGAGGCGACCCGAACAGACGGCTCACCGTGTGCTTCTCGGAGAACTCCGACATGTCGAGCTGGATGAGCGCGTCCTCGCTGCCGAAGAGGAACTCGGCGAGCGTCTTGGCCAGCTCGGTCTTGCCGACACCGGTGGGGCCGGCGAAGATGAACGACCCGCCGGGACGGCGCGGGTCCTTGAGGCCGGCCCGCGTGCGGCGGATGGCCTGGGACAGCGCCTTGACGGCGTCGTTCATGCCGACGATCCGCTTGTGCAGCTCGTCCTCCATGTGGAGCAGCCGGCTCGACTCCTCCTCGGTCAGCTTGAAGACCGGGATGCCGGTGCTCGCCGCGAGGACCTCGGCGATGAGCTCGTCGTCGACCTCGGCCACGACGTCCATGTCGCCGGACTTCCACTGGGCCTCGCGCTCGGCCTTCTCGGCGCGCAGCTTCTTCTCCTCGTCGCGCACGCGCGCGGCGCGCTCGAAGTCCTGCCCGTCGATCGCGGACTCCTTCTCGCGCACGAGGTGGGCGATCCTCTCGTCGAACTCACGCAGGTCCGGCGGCGCGGTCATGCGGCGGATGCGCAGTCGCGCGCCGGCCTCGTCGATGAGGTCGATCGCCTTGTCGGGCAGGAAGCGGTCGTTGATGTAGCGGTCCGCCATGTTGGCCGCCGCGACGAGCGCGCTGTCGGTGATCGTCACGCGGTGGTGCGCCTCGTAACGGTCCCGCAGGCCCTTGAGGATCTCGATCGTGTGGGGGAGCGTCGGCTCCTGCACCTGGATCGGCTGGAACCGCCGCTCGAGGGCCGAGTCCTTCTCGATGTGCTTGCGGTACTCGTCGAGCGTCGTCGCGCCGATCGTCTGGAGCTCACCACGGGCGAGCATCGGCTTGAGGATGCTCGCCGCGTCGATGGCGCCCTCGGCCGCGCCGGCGCCGACGAGGGTGTGGATCTCGTCGATGAAGATGATGATGTCGCCGCGCGTGCGGATCTCCTTGAGGACCTTCTTCAGGCGCTCCTCGAAGTCACCGCGGTAGCGGCTGCCGGCCACGAGCGACCCGAGGTCGAGCGTGTAGAGCTGCTTGTCCTTGAGGGTCTCGGGCACCTCGCCCTTGACGATGTCCTGGGCCAGGCCCTCGACGACGGCCGTCTTGCCGACGCCGGGCTCGCCGATGAGGACCGGGTTGTTCTTGGTGCGGCGGGACAGCACCTGCATGACCCGCTCGATCTCCTTCTCGCGCCCGATGACCGGGTCGAGCTTGCCCTCGCGGGCGGCCTGCGTCAGGTTGCGGCCGAACTGGTCGAGGACGAGGGAGCCGGCAGGCGTGCCCTCTCCGGTCGCCTGGCCGACACCGGCGCCGGTCTTCTCGCCCTGGCCGCCCTGGCCCTGGTAGCCGGAGAGGAGCTGGATGACCTGCTGGCGCACCTTGTTGAGCTCGGCGCCGAGCTTGACGAGGACCTGGGCGGCGACGCCCTCACCCTCGCGGATCAGGCCGAGGAGGATGTGCTCGGTGCCGATGTAGCTGTGGCCGAGCTGCAGCGCCTCACGGAGGGAGTACTCGAGGACCTTCTTCGCGCGCGGCGTGAAGGGAATGTGGCCGGTGGGTGCCTGCTGGCCCTGGCCGATGATCTCCTGGACCTGCGCCCGCACGGCCTCGAGCGAGATGTCGAGGCTCTCGAGAGCCTTGGCGGCCACGCCCTCACCTTCGTGGATCAGACCCAGGAGGATGTGCTCGGTGCCGATGTAGTTGTGGTTGAGCAGGCGTGCTTCCTCCTGCGCCAGGACCACCACCCGTCGGGCCCGATCGGTGAACCGTTCAAACATGTCTACTCCTGCCTGATCGAGATACCTCGATGCTATCCGCGCCCGCTGTCAGCAGGCACCCCGCACAACGCGAGCCCGTGCGTGAGTGTTCCCATCCTGAGCGTGTCCGCCTCAGGTTCCACCTCCTGTTCGCCCTCAGCGGAACGGTGCCCTCGTGCCTCCACCCGTACCCATCTCGCGGCCACGCCGGCTGTGGCCGCTGCCGTCAGGTCGGCCGTACCCAGCGTGCGTGGAGCGCCTTGACCTCGTCCTCCAGCTCGGGGGCCGGCCCGTCGACCGCGAGCCCCGGCACGACGTCACGGATGGACAGCGGACGCACCGGCGGGGCCGGAAGGCCCCAGTCGTCCCGCCACTGCCCTAGCTGGGCCGAGCTCACTGCGTAGACGATGCGCCCCAGGCCGACCCACCCGTGCGCCGCGCTGCACATCGGGCAGTGCTCGCCCGAGGTGTAGACCGTCGCAGCGGCCCGTTCTGCCGGGGCCAGGTGGCTCCCGGCCCAGCGCGCGATGGCGAGCTCAGGGTGCTGGGTCGGGTCGACGGCGATGACGTGGTTGTGGTCCTCGAAGAGCACCTCGCCGCCGGCCCCGACGAGGACGGACCCGAACGGCTCGTCGCCTCGTTCGAGGGCGAGGCGGGCGAGGTCGACCGCGCGTCGCAGGAAGCCCAGGTCCCGCTCGTCGAGGGTCACGGCACCCTCCCGGTCACGATCGCGAAGGTGACGAACGCTCCGCCGTCCGCCTCGAGCATCTGTTGGACGGGCGAGCTCATCCGACCCTTGAGCTCCATCACGGCGCGCTCCCAGAGCAGCCAGTTGGCGCAGCCGTCGACCTGCTCGCGGGCGGTCACCGACGAGAACGCCCGCGAGAACTCCCACTGGCTGCGGAGCCAGCCGGCGGTGTGCCAGGCGGCGGTCTCGGCGCCGACGACCTTGTCGATGTGGTCAGGGATCTCGCCGAGCTCGCGCACCTCGGTGGTCAGGGCCGGTGTGGCGACCCCGAGCTGCCCACCGGGCTTGAGGAACGTGGCGAGGTACGGCGGGTAGTGGTCGCCGGTGCCGAAGTACTCCCACGCGTCGATGCTGACGATCGCATCGAACGAGCGGGCCCCGAACGGCAGCTGCCCCGCATCGACGCGCATCGCGAGCACGCGGTCGTCGACCCCCTCCTTGCGGAACACCTCGCCGGCCTCCGTGGGGTCGACCCAGAGGTCGGCCGCGATGACGCGGACGCCGAACTCCTTGGCGAGGAAGACGGACGTGGCGCCGAGCCCGGACCCGAGGTCGAGGACGCGCATGCCGGGGCGCAGGTCGAGGTCACCGGCGAGGTCCTCGAGCAGCCAGAGCGGGTGCGGCCCCATGTCGAGGTCGACGAGCCAGGTCGCGTCGTACTTGGTCGACCGCGGGTAGGCGTCCTTGACCAGGTGGTCCAGGGCTGGCATGGCAGCTCACTTCCAGGTGATGGTGACCAGATCGTGCCACCATGGGTCGAGCTGGGCGCTCCGGTTCCACAGCTGGAGATAGAGGTCCACCGGGTGTCCCGTGAGGCTGCGGTCGATGGTGCCGTATGCCGCTGGGCTCGCTCCGTCGAGGACGGTGACGTCGACGGGGTGGTCGGGTCCCATCCGGAGCCGCCACGACACGGGGCAGCCGTCCGGGCTGACGACGACGACGGTCTCCTCGGGCGGGTGGATGCCCTGGCTGCGGCGCGGGACGAAGCCATTGAGCAGCTCGTCGATGCCGTCGAGGGCGAGGGCCGGGCCGATCCACGTCTCGGAGCGATGCGGGGCGCGGCCCAGCCGCGCCGCGAGGGCGTCGACGGCGTGGATGGTCGTCTCGTGGCACTGGCGGCGGGTCCAGAAGACCTTGGGGGGTGGGGCGTTCTTGAGGAAGACGAACGCGCGAAGGTCCTCGGGCGCGTCCACGATCGCCTGGAGCAGCGCGGTGGCGCCGTCGTCGAACCAGCCGAGCAGGTCCGGCTGCGAGAGGGCCGCCGCCTCCATCGCCTCGGGGCTGTCGATCTCGGCGCCGGTGACGTGCCCGGCCGCCCACCGATGGGCCATCCCGACGTGGGCGACGAGGCGGGCCACGGTCCAGCCCGGACACGTGGGGACGGGCGCGTCGAGCCCGGCCGCCACGGCGTTGGCGCGCAGCACGGTCGCGGCCTCGCCGAGGGCGGTGCCGAGGTCGTCGAGGGGCAGTCGAGCGTCCATGCGGTGAGTCTGCCGTACGGCGGTAGATTTGCGGCAGCCACCACCGTGACGGACGAAGACCGACGACAGACCGGGAGGTCCCAGTGGACGCCAGCGACGTGCTGCGCAACTCACTCCTTCAGCTCTCCAAGCAGGAGACGATCCGTGATGTCATCCAGAAGGCGCCGGTCTCCCGCTCGGTGGTGAGGCGGTTCGTGCCGGGCGCCGACCACGCGGACGCCGTGCGGGCCGCGGCGGACATGGCGGGCACCGGTCGGATGGCGACCATCGACTACCTCGGCGAGGACACGACGGACCTCACCCGGGCCAAGCAGACGCGAGACGCCTACCTCCAGCTGCTCACCGCCCTGCGCGACGACGGCCTCACCGACAACGGCGCCGTCGAGGTCTCACTCAAGCTGAGCGCTCTCGGGCAGGCCCTGCCCGGTGACGGCAACCGGATCGCCCTCGAGCACGCCCGCGAGATCTGCACCCTGGCCGACCTCGCGGGCACGACGGTGACCCTCGACATGGAGGACCACACGACGACGGACCTCACGCTGGACGCCGTCCGGGAGCTGCGGGCGGACTTCCCGACGGTCGGAGCGGTGCTGCAGTCCTACCTGCATCGGACCGAGGCCGACTGCCGGGACCTGGCGACGGCAGGGTCGCGGGTGCGTCTCTGCAAGGGTGCCTACAAGGAGCCGGAGTCGGTCGCCTTCCAGTCGGGTGCCGACGTCGACAAGTCCTACGTCCGTTGCCTCAAGATCCTCATGCACGGGCAGGGGTACCCGATGGTGGCCACCCACGACCCTCGCCTCATCGAGATCGCGGGTGCGCTGGCCGCGCAGGCCGGCCGGGCGGCCACGTCGTTCGAGTACCAGATGCTCTACGGCATCCGGCCGGACGAGCAACGGCGGATCTCCGACCGCGGCGACCAGATGCGCGTCTACATCCCCTACGGCCAGGAGTGGTACGGCTACCTCATGCGGCGGATGGCCGAGAAGCCGGCGAACGTCATGTTCTTCCTCCGCGGCCTGGCGACGAAAGGCTGAGCCATGGGAACCACTGCGATCTTCGGCGCCGGCGTGATGGGCGAGACCCTCCTGTCGGGCCTGCTGCGATCGGGCCGCGACGTCGGGGACCTCGTCATCACCGAGCGCAACGCCGACCGGGCGGCGTCCCTCGCCCAGAAGTACGACGTGCGGGTGCTGTCGAACGCCGAGGCCGCCGACCTGGCCGACACGTTGGTCCTCGTCGTCAAGCCCCAGGACATGGAGGGCCTGCTCGACGAGATCCGCGACCACGTCCGAGAGGGCAACACGGTCGTCTCGCTCGCGGCCGGGATCACCACGGAGTTCCTCGAGGCCCGGCTGCCGGAGGGATCCTCCGTGGTGCGGGTCATGCCCAACACGCCGGCGCTCGTCGACCAGGGCATGGCCGGGGTCTCGCCGGGGCGGCACTGCACGGAGGAGCACCTCGTCGAGGCAGAGGCGCTCCTGTCGTCCTGCGGCAAGGTGGTGCGTCTCGAGGAGAAGCACCTCGATGCGGTCACGGCGATCTCCGGCAGCGGTCCCGCCTACATCTTCTACGTGGTGGAGGCGATGATCGAGGCCGGCGTGGTGCTGGGGCTCCCCCGGGCGACGTCGACCGAGCTGGTGGTGCAGACGCTGTACGGCGCGGCCACGATGCTCAAGGAGACGCACGAGCACCCCACGGTGCTGCGCGAGCAGGTCAGCTCACCGGGCGGCACTACGGTGGCGGCGCTCCGCCAGCTCGACGACCACAAGGTCCGCGCCGCGTTCGTCAACGCGATGGAGGCCGCGGCGGCGCGGTCCCGGCAGCTGGCCTCCGGGCACGTCTGAGCCGCGCCAGCCGGAACGCCGTCGAGGGTGCGACCCGGGCCGGTGTCGGCCCGGACCGCACCCTCGATGAGTGCGACCCGCTACTTCACTGCGGCGAAGGCGTTGACCTCACCCGCGCCGTAGAAGGAGTTGCGCAGGCCGCCGGAGCAGGTCGCCTGGTAGTGCGCGCCGTTGCCGTTCGGCAGCAGCGGCACCGGGTCGTAGACGCCCTCGGGGCAGGCGAGCGGCGTCGCGGTGCGCTCGAGGTGCCCTGCGAGCGCGCCTGGCGCCAGGCTCGGGTGGGCTGAGATCGCGAGTGCAGCGACGCCGGCGGCGTGCGGACCCGACATCGACGTGCCCTGCTTGTAGCCCCAGCCGTTCGTCTTCGTCCTCGTGTTGAACGTCGTGGACAGGATCGCGTCCTCGATGGTCACGGTCGCGCCGTCGGTCCGAGACCGGGCGTCGCCGCCCGGAGCCGTCACGTCGACGACACCCTGGCCGTAGGACGAGAAGTACGACTTCTCCTGCGTCGGCCCGGTGGAGGCGACGGTGACGACGCCGGGGGCCTCACCGGGGAGCACGAGGCAGGCGGAGTTGACGACGCGGTCCTCGACGGGGGCGCTGCCGTCGTTGGGGCTGCCGTCGTCGTGGTTCTTCTTCTGCAGGTCGTAGTTCGAGTTGCCGGCGGAGGCGACGTTGAGCACTCCCTTGCTCTGGGAGTACCGGATCGCCCGCTGGACGGCCAGCCACACCGGACGCTGCCGCTCGTCGTTGCGGCAGTTCAGCTCCCACGGGTCGATGTAGTAGCTGTTGTTGGTCACCTTCATGCCGTGGTCGGCAGCCCACATGAAGCCGCAGACGGCCGCCTCCGGGAAGATGTAGCCCGCGTCGCTGACGACCTTGACGGAGGCCACCTTGACGCCCGGGGCGACGCCGGCGATCCCGACGCCGTTGATCGCCGCGGCGATGGTCCCGGCGACGTGGGTCCCGTGGTCGGAGGTGGTCGGGTTCCAGGCGGCCTCGCTCGTGTCGGCGACACCGCCGAGGCACGAGGCGCTCTTGTCCTTGGCGATCTGCGTCGCGAGGTCGGGGTGGGTGCTCGAGATGCCGCTGTCGAGGACCCCCACGACCACGCTGTCGGAGCCGGTCGTGACGGCGTGCGCCTCGGGGACGTCGATCTGCGGCATGTCCCACTGGAGGCCCCAGAGGGGCTCGGCGGTCGGGTCGCCGGAGGCGGTGGCCTCGTCGACCGAGATCTCCGCGAGCGTCTCCGACTCCTCCAGCATCGAGCCGAGGCCCTCGGTGGAGGCGACCGAGTCGACACCGCGGCCCTTGACGTCCGTCGAGAAGCTCGGGTTGGTCGAGCGGGCCACGAGGACACCGATCTTCGCGTAGTCCGCGACGACGGTGCCGCCCGCAGCAGCGACGCGCGCCGAGGCTCCTGCGGTCGACGCGCCCTCGGGGGCGAGGACGAGGTAGGTGGTGTCGGCGCCGGTGGGGGCTGCGGTGGCCACGCCTGTCGCGCCGAGGACGGACAGGCTCAGGGCTGCTGCGGCGGCGGCCGCGAGCGTCCGGGTGGGGGTGGGTTTCAACGGTGCTCCTATCGGGAGGCTGGGGTGACTGCATGGCGACCGGTCAGGTCGCGCATGGTCGCGAACCTACTGTCGCGCTGTGACACTCGCCACTCGAACGTCTCGTGGGAGGCTTGATGCATGACTGAGCCTCCCCGGATGCACCTGCACGTCGTGCGCCCCGACGACTGGGAGAGCCACCGGGACATCCGGCTCGAGATGCTGCGGGACGCGCCCGATGCGTTCTGGTTCACCTACGCCGACGAGGCCGTCTATGACGAGGCGGACTGGGTGGAGCGGATCGAGGGTGCCTGGCTCGTGCAGGCGCGGGATGCCGCCGGTGTCGTCGGCAGCGCGGGCCTCGGGTCGCACTGGGAGCCCGGTCGAGCCACGACGGCCACGCTCTTCGGCCTCTACGTCGCCCCGCGTGCTCGTGGCCTCGGCGTGGGGGAGGCCCTGGTCGATGCCGTGGTGCGTGAGGCCAGGCGCCTCGGCAAGAGCGAGGTCGTGCTCGAGGTCGGCAGCCACAACGGCGCGGCCGTGGCGCTCTACGAGCGGTGCGGCTTCGTCAGGACCGGTGCCACGCACCCCCACCCGCGCCGCGAGGACGTCCACGAGATCGAGATGGTCCACCGCCTCTGACCGGACCGACCGGGGTCACCGTGAGTTCACCGACCCTCGCGTGCGGCCGGCGGTCGCACCATGCAAAGGTGGTCTCATGAGCGAGATCACCGTGCGTCCGCTGGGTGAGGACGAGTGGCAGGACTATCGAGCAGTTCGGCTCGAGGCGCTACGCGAATCTCCTGAGGCCTTTGCCGCGACCGTCGAGGAGGAGGAGTCGCTCGACGAGGACTCCTGGCGCACGCGGATGAAGCGCTCGGCCCGGCTCATCGCGGAGCGCGAGGGCACAGCGGTGGGTGTCGTCAGCGTGGGCACCGCAGCGACGGACGACGGGGCCGACGCAGGTGAGCTCTTCGGGCTCTGGGTGAAGCCGGACCTGCGCGGCACCGGCGTGGCCACGAGCCTCGTCAAGAGCGGTGCAGCCCTCGCCCAGCGGCGGGGCCAGAGTCATCTCTACTACTGGGTCGGCACGGAGAACGGCCGCGCGGTGGCCTTCGCCAGCGGGATGGGCTTCCGGCCGACGGACGAGCGGCGGCACATGGGCTTCGCCTCGGAGGAGGACGGCGAGGAGGAGATCGCCATGGTCCTGCCGCTCGGCAAGGACCCCGGCGTCATCGGGGTCTGAGGCGTCAGGGCCGCGCGGCGAAGCGCTCGATGAGCTCGGTCGGCCCGCTGACGATGAGCATGTGGTGGGCCGAGACCTTCGTCTGCGGGACGGCGTAGGTGAAGTCCTCGCCGGGCGCCTTGACGCCGACGACGGTCACGCCGTACTTCCGCCGGATCTGGCTCTGCTCCAGGGTGAAGCCGATGGTCTCCGACGGCGGCTTGATCTTGACGATGGCGAAACCGTCGTCGAACTCGATGTAGTCGAGCATCCGGCCGTTGACCAGGTGCGCCACCCGTCGGCCCGCGTCCGACTCGGGGGAGATGACGTGGTGCACGCCGATCCGGTCGAGGATCCTCTTGTGCTCCTGCGAGAGCGCCTTGGCCCAGATGGAGGGAACACCCGCGTCGACGAGGTTGGCCGAGGCCAGCACGGACGACTCGACCGAGGAGCCGATCCCGACCACGGCGATCTTGGGTTCGGCGGCCCGGATCATGTCGATGGCCGACGACTGGGCCATGTCGGCGTGCACGACCTTGGCGAACTTGTTGACGTACGTCTCGGCCAGGGCGTTGTTGCGCTCCACGGCGATGACGCGGTGGCCGAGCTTGGTCAGCTCCATGGCGACGGCTGAGCCGAAACGTCCGAGGCCGATGACGAGCACGTCGTCCTCGAACAGCTTGTTCCGCGCCATGGGATTCCCTTCGTCCACAGTCCGCGCCCACGGAGGACGCGATAGCGTCTCAATCATGCCAACCCAGGCCCGCATCGTTTGGGACCCCTCGTTCACGAAGTACAACTTCGGTCCGACCCACCCCATGGCGCCCATCCGACTGGACCTGACTGCTCGCCTCTGCGAAGCCCTGGGTCTGTTCGACGCGCCGGGCGTCGAGGTCCGCGGTGCAGAGCCGGCCAGTGACGAGCTCCTCGAGACGGTGCACGACCCCGAGTACGTCGCCGCGGTCAAGGCGGCGTCGGACGACCCGGACCAGGCTGACCCGGGCAGAGGCATCGGCACCGACGACGACCCCGCCTTCGAGGGCATGCACGAGTCGAGTGCGCGCATCGTCACCGGAACGGTGGACTCGGTCCGTGCCGTCTGGGAGGGCGAGGCGAGCCACGCCGTGAACTTCACGGGGGGCCTGCACCACGCGATGCCGGACCGGGCCAGCGGCTTCTGCATCTACAACGACATCGCGGTCGGCATCAGGTGGCTGCTCGACCACGGTGCGGAGCGGGTCGCCTACGTCGATGTGGACGTGCACCATGGCGACGGGGTCGAGCGGATCTTCTGGGACGACCCGCGGGTCCTGACCATCTCCTTGCACGAGACCGGCCGGGCGTTGTTCCCGGGGACCGGGTGGCCGACCGACATCGGGGGTCCGAACGCCGAGGGCACGGCCGTCAACGTGTCACTCCCTCCCGGTCTCTCCGACGCCGGGTGGCTCCGGGCGATCCACGCGACGGTCATGCCGATCGTCCGGTCGTTCAAGCCGGAGATCCTCATCACGCAGCACGGGTGCGACACGCATGCCGAGGACCCGTTGGCGCACTTCGCGATGACGGTGGATGCCCAGCGGTCGGCTGCTGACGCGCTGCACCGCCTGTCCCACGAGGTCTGTGAGGGCAAGTGGGTCGCCCTGGGCGGCGGGGGCTACGAGGTCGTCGGCGTCGTGCCGCGCACGTGGACCCACCTGACCGCGATCGCGGCGCACCGGCCGATCCCGACCGGCACGGAGATCCCGCAGGACTGGCGGGACCACGTCGAGCGGGTGACGGGTCGTCCCGCGCCCTTGCGGATGGGTGATCTGACCACCCAGGACGGGCCCCTGTGGTGGCGCTCCTGGGACCTCGGATACGACCCGGCCAGCGAGGTGGATCGAGCGATCATGGCGACCAGGTCCGCGGTGTTCCCGCACCACGGGCTGGACGTGCACTTCGACTGACACCGACTGCCGACCCATCGAGAGAGCAGTTCGCGACACCGGTTCGTGGCTGCGTCACCTCGTCGGTGACGTGTCGCGATGTGCTCTTTCGATCATCGCGATGTGCTCTTTCGGTGGGGCGGTCGGAAATCCCGATGGACCGGCGCTACCGCGGCTGCCTACCCTTGGTCGCACGGCGTCGACGGGCCTGACGATCCTGAGCCGAGCGTGACCAGAGGCCGACCGCGAGCTCGCGGCGGCGAAGGTGTGGTGGCACAGCGACTCTCCCCATCGCCCACACCTCCGGGGCACCATCCCAGGAGGTGAAGGAATGCCCGTCCGACCAACGACTCCACGGCCGTCCATCGGCAACCCGTCCCGCGTCCTCACGCGTGACCTCGCGACGCTTCCCGACGGAGCCGGCGCCACCCTTGCCGGCTGGGTCCACCGCCGCCGGCCCCTCGCCAGGGTGACGTTCCTCGTCATTCGCGACCGGTCGGGTCTGGCGCAGGTCGTGGTCAGGGACCCCGGAGTCATCGCGGGCCTCGCCGACGTCCCGGAGGAGACCGTCGTCGAGGTCACCGGTCGGGTCCTCCACCACCCTGCTGCCCCGGGAGGTGCCGAGCTCGTCGAGCCGACCATCACGGCCCTCACCGAGCCGGCCGCCCCAGCGCCGGCCGAGCTCTGGCGACCCACCTTCGGCGCGGGACTGCCGACGCAGCTCGACCACGCCGCCGTGACGCTCCGCCATCCCCGGCGCCGAGCCGCCTGGGAGATCGCCAGTGCCTCGATGCGGGGGTTCCGCTCAGCCCTGACCGCCCTGGACTTCACCGAGATCGCGACGCCGAAGATCGTCGGGACGGCGACCGAGTCGGGGGCGAACGTCTTCGGCCTCGACTACTTCGGCCGTCCTGCCTACCTCGCGCAGTCGCCCCAGCTCTACAAGCAGATGCTCGTGGGCGTCTTCGAGCGCGTCTTCGAGGTGGGACCCGTGTTCCGGGCGGAGCCGCACGACACCGTTCGTCACCTCGCCCAGTACACGTCACTCGACGCGGAGCTGGGGTTCGTCCGCGACCACCGTGACGTGCTCGTGGTCCTGCGGGCTGCCCTCGCCGGGATGGTCGAGGCCATCGAGTCGTATGCCGCTGAGGCCGCTTCGCTCCTCGGCGTCGACCTGCCCCGGGTGCCCGAGGAGTTCCCCGTCATCCACTTCACGGACGCGCTCGCCCTGGTGGGCGCCGACCCCGGCGAGCCGGACCTCAGCCCGGCCCACGAGCGCGCCCTCGGTGAGTGGGCCCGTGCGACCCATGGCTCCGACTTCCTTGCGGTGGAGGGATATCCCATGTCCAAGCGGCCGTTCTACACGGCGCCCGAGGGCTACCCCCACGCTGGAGCCCAGCCGCTCTCGGACGCCGAGGGCGTCCGGGGGGCAGAGCCGGCAGCGGGTTCGAACAGCTTCGACCTGCTCTTCCGCGGTCTGGAGCTGACGACCGGAGGGCAGCGCCTGCATCGCCCCGGTGACTACCGCGCGGCCCTCGAGCGGGTGGGCCAGGACCCGGAGGTGCTGCGCGGCTACCTCGCCGCGTTCGAGCACGGCATGCCACCGCACGGAGGGTTCGCCATCGGGCTGGAGCGGTGGGTGGCGCGCGTGGTCGGTGCCGAGAACGTCCGGGAGGTGACGCTCTTCCCGCGGGACGTGCAGCGGCTCTTTCCATGAACCACGCTGTCCCGAAAAGAGATTCGGGGTCCTCGAGACAACCCCGGCCGCCGTGGAGGGGAGGCTGGTGGACTCCGGCGACGCCGGGTGTGTCGTCCCGCGGAGGCCAGCCCAGCGGCATACGGACGATTTTTCGCCGGCAACTGACCGGCGTGTCGTCTTGCGCGAGAGGACCTCGAGCGCTCGGACCCTTCCCCTCCAGTCACATCAGCCCCTAAGGTTGCCTTTTGCACCCGTGTGATGTTTCGCCGGAGGGGAAGCCGGCGACATGCGTGTGTCTGAGAGATCGAGGTATCACATGTCGAATGAGCGTCAGCTCGCCGAGGTGCGGTTCCTGACCGTCGCCGAGGTCGCCTCGATCATGCGCGTGTCGAAGATGACCGTGTATCGACTGGTCCACAGTGGCGAGCTTCCGGCCGTCAGGGTCGGGCGATCCTTCCGGGTCCCGGAGGACGCCGTGCACAAGTACCTGCAGACGTCATACATCGACACCGCGTGACAGATCGACAGAGCAGTCTCTTCCCGTGACACTCGAGGTGACCCGAGCGCGAAGGGGGAGAGACTGCTCTGTCGATCGAGCCGGTGCTTTTGGGGTCGGACCCGCGGACACGCTACGCTTGGCACTCGGCTCGGCTCGAAGAGTCGACTCTCCCGATTGACGGGCGGTCGGCGCAGGTCGGCACCCAGCACCGTCAACGGATCAAGGACAACCATGGGCTCTGTCATCAAGAAGCGCCGGAAGCGGATGGCGAAGAAGAAGCACCGCAAGCTGCTGCGCAAGACGCGTCACCAGCGTCGCAACAAGAAGTGATCTGACAAACGTTCAGGCAGCGGGCTCGGCCCGGCACTTCTCGACCCTCGTCCCAACGGCGGGGGTCGACTGCTTTCCTCCTCGCTCGTCCGCGTCTCCGGGAGACCCACCAGCGGGTTGATGGATGTCACCACCCACACCTCCCGCCTTGCCACCTCCACGTCGATAGGGTGGGGTCGAAGCCCACGCAATGACCGCCGGGGGGCTGGTCGCCCCCTCCCGCCGGGACGTGCAGACAGGAGGAGCCGATGGCCAAGGTCGTGCTCGTCACTGGCGTGTCCCGCTACCTGGGGGGCCTCTACGCGCGGCGGCTCAGCGCCGAGCCGGGAATCGAGCGGATCCTGGGCGTCGACGTCATCCCTCCGAGGCACTCCGTCGGCCGGGCCGAGTTCGTCCGGGCCGACATCCGCAACCCGATGATCGGCCGGATCATGAACCAGGCTGCGGTCGACACCGTCGTGCACATGAACGTCATCGCGACCCCCAAGGACACCGGCGGCCGCGTGACGCAGAAGGAGATCAACGTCATCGGCACCATGCAGCTGCTCGCTGCCTGCCAGAAGTCGTCCACCGTCCAGCGGCTCGTCGTCAAGTCGTCCTCGGCCATCTACGGCTCGTCCGCACGGGATCCGGCGATGTTCGCCGAGGACATGAACGCCAAGTCGACGCCGCGCACGGGCTTCGGCAAGGACTCCATCGAGGTGGAGGGATACGTTCGGGGCTTCTCCCGGCGGCGGCCCGACGTCGAGATCACGATGTTGCGCCTGGCCAACGTCATCGGCCCCCAGATCCAGACGGCGGTCACCGACTACTTCAGCCTCCCAGTGATCCCCGTCCCGCTCGGCTTCGACGCCCGGCTCCAGTTCCTCCACGAGGAGGACGCGATCGCTGCGATGGTCACGGCCACGACCGGGCCCTCGGCAGGCATCGTCAACGTCGCCGGCGACGGCTTCGTCACGCTCCTGCAGTGCCTCGCCATCGTCCGGCGGCCGGTCCTTCCGGTCCCGATGATGACGGCCGGTGTCATCGGCAACCTCGTCAAGCGGAGCGGCCTGGCTGACTTCTCCCCGGACCAGGTCGCCTTCCTCGCCTTCGGCCGCGGGCTGGACACGACGCGGATGCGCAAGGTCCTGTCCTTCGAGCCGCAGTACACGACCCGGCAGACCTTCGAGAGCTTCGCGGGCAGCCTCCACTCCGTCGTGCCCGGCGTCGACGACGTCAGCGACGCGGTCACTGGCGCGGTCAGTGGCGCTGCGGGCAGTGGAGCCGCCGCCCTCGCCCGGGTGTTCGAGAGGCTCTACCCGTGACCGCGAACAACGACGCGACGACCCCGGGCAGGAACCGCGCCCGGGCCGCCACCGAGGCTGGCAAGGCCCGCGCGAGCAAGCCGGCCGCGACCGAGGCCGCGCCGGAGGACTCCGCTGCGAAGCCGCCAGGCACCGAGCCGCCACGCACGAAGCCCCCACGTGCCGGTGCGAAGCGCTCGCCCCGCACCAACTCGAGGGCGGCGGCGACCGTCGACAAGGCCAGGAGCGCCCCCACCAGGTCGGACGGGACCGTCGCCGGACCCTCCGCGGATCCCACCGCGAGCGCTGAGGCGGTCCGCCCCGTGCCTGCTTCCCGGACCGCCTTCGCCGCAGGGGCCGCGCGGGCCTCCGGCGAACGGCGTCGCCGGTCGGGCACCCCCCTGATCTCGGCTGCGGAGCCGGTGGAGCTCAGTGCCGCCCGACGGGACGCGACGGCAGGCCCCGTGGCCCGAGGCGAAAGTGTTGCCGAGCAGAGCTCGACCGTGGAGGCGAGCACCGGCGCGCCTCCCGCGCGGAGGCGCCCGCCCCGCAAGGCGATCCGGGAGCGCCGCGAGCTGCGAGCGCGCGAGCGGGCTCTGCGCCCCGTGCCGTCCCCAGCTCCGCCGGACGAGCAGGTCGCGCTGCCCGCCGAGCCAGCTCAGCGGCATACGGACACCTCGGCGGAGCCCAGAGGGGGAGGTGCGGGTCTGGCCGCCGGTCTCCAGACGACGGCTGAGCGGCTGGTCGGCGCGGTCCTCGAGGCCGCCGAGTTCTCCTCCGAGGCCCGCCCCGGCCCCGCCGAGCTCGTCGAGCTCGCCGTCAACCTGCTGCGCGCGGCGGCGACCGCGGCCGGGGTCCCCGCCGAGGACGTCGAGCGCCAGGTCGCGGAGACGCTCGCCTACGTGCGGCGCCGGTTGACGGGTGACTACGCGGTCGACGAGTTCGGCTTCGACGAGGACTACACCGTCCATGTCCACCTGCCGATCCTGCGCCCGCTCTACACCTCGTGGTTCCGGGTGGAGGTCAAGGGGATCGAGAACATCCCTGCCACGGGCGGGGCGCTCGTCGTCGCGAACCACTCGGGCACGGTGGCGCTGGACGCCATGATGACTCAGGTCGCCGTCTACGACGAGCACCCCAACCGACGGCACCTGCGCATGTTGGGGGCGGACCTGGTCTTCCAGACACCGTTCGTCGGGCCCATCGCCCGCCGCTCCGGTTCGACGCTCGCCGCAAACACGGACGCCGAGCGCCTCCTGTCCGACGGGCACCTCGTCGGTGTCTGGCCCGAAGGCTTCAAGGGCGTGGGCAAGCCGTTCAGCGAGCGCTACAAGCTCCAGCGGTTCGGCCGAGGGGGCTTCGTGTCCGCCGCCCTGCGCGCCGGTGTGCCGATCGTGCCGTGCTCCATCGTGGGCGCTGAGGAGATCTACCCGATGATCGGCAACATGCCGACGCTGGCCCGGCTCCTCGGGTTGCCCTATGTCCCGATCACCCCGACCTTCCCGTGGCTCGGGCCGCTCGGGGCGATCCCCCTGCCGAGCAAGTGGCTCATCGAGTTCGGGCCGCCGATCGAGACGACGACGCTCGGCCCGGAGGCCGCAGACGACCCCATGCTCGTGTTCGACCTCACCGACCAGGTGCGAGAGACCATCCAGCAGACTCTGTACAGCCTGCTCATGCAGCGGCGGTCGGTGTTCATCTGACCGGCGCTGACGCCTGGTCAGGGGAGGGTGGGCTCGAGTCCCGCTGAGAGGGTCGGCGCTGAGAGGGCCGGCGCTGAGAGGGTCGGCGCCGGCAGTGTCGCCCCGGGCAGGGTGACGCCGCCACCGCCGACGGCCACGGTCGACGACACGGACAGCGAGGGAAGGTTGACCGTCGCGCTCGGGAGGGTGACGCCGCCGCCACCGACGCTCACGTCGCTCGGCGTGATGCCGGCCCCGGGCAGGCCCACGGTCGCGGAACCGATCGTGACGGCCGGCGGCGCCACCTCGACCCCCGGCACGGCGTCGGTCGCCGAGGGCCCGGGGACCGTGGGGACCGGTGCAGGGAACGTGGCGCCCGTGGGCGAGGGGGTCGGCAGGCTCTGGTCCGGGGAGGCCGTCGCGGCAGTGGAGCGCGCGAGCAGGAGGTCCAGCGACTCCCGGGCGGCTGCCGCCCGCTCGCCGCACACCGAGCAGGAGGCGAGCTCGCGGAGCGCCTCGAGCTCACCCTGGGCGAGCAGGTCGTGCAGCCGTTGCCAGGCGGGAAGCGCGGCTTCCGGAACCTCGGGACGCATCGCCTCGACCTGTGGCAGCGCTCGGGTGACGAAGTCGGCGAGCTCGGTCAGGGCCACCGCCCGCCGCTCGCTCCGGTAGGTCTCGAGCAGGAGGGACTGGGCGGTCCTCGTCGAGCCTGCGGCGGCGTCGAAGGCGACCGTGAGGTCTGCCGGGTCGGGGTCGCCGCGGTCGATCAGGTCACGGGCCTCGCCGACGTGCTGCTCGGCCTGGGCCAGGTGGGTCAGGCCGACCTCGAGGGGTCCGTCGGCGAGCTGTACGGCAGCGCGGTCGAGGACCTGTTTGATGGGGTAGAGGAGGTCACCCGGGGCGGTCTGTCTCGAGATGACCCCCAGCCCGCCGGCCAGCAGGATGACCGCGGCCGCAGCGGCCGCCAGCTGGCGGATCGGCCGGGGGAGGTGCAGCACCGAGACCGGCGCACCCACGCCGCCGTCCGCCTCGCTCGGCTCGGCCTCGCCGGCCTCGTTGCCCGCCGCGATCGGATGCGACTCGGACAGGAGGCGGGCCCGCAGGTCCGTGATGAACTCGTCGCGCGGTGCGAGCCCAGCCCGCTCGAGGGACGAGACCGCGTGGAGCACGGTGACGAGCTCCACGATGCCCGGGCGGTCGACCGCTTCCCCGTCGAGGGCGCGCTGGAGGAGGTCGGCGTCCGTGCCGGGGCCGAGGTCCATGCGCTCCTCCAGGTCTGGTCGCTGTTGTCGGGGTCGGGGTCGTGGTGGTGGTGGTGGTGAGGGTGGGAGCAGGGGTGGGGGGTGCGGTGAGGGTCGGGCTCCGCCGTCGCGGGCAGCGGCGCTCGGGAAACGAGGCCGGGTGCCCCGGGGTTACGCGGTCACAGCTCCACTCCTTCCAGGGACTTGCGCAGTGCTCGTGTGGCGCGCAGCTGCAGCTGCTTGACGGCGCCCTCGGACTTGCCCAGCACCGTGGCGGTCTCGGCGAGGTTGAGGCCCTGGAGGAAGCGCAGGGTGATGCACTCGGCCTGTTCGGGGGCGAGCTGCCGGATGGCTGAGACGAGCCGCTCGTCACGGAGGCGGGCGAGGACCTCGGCCTCGGGGGCCTCGACGTGCTCGTCGGCGTCGCGCATGTCAGCGGTCGTCACCTCGAAGCGGAACCGGGCGGACTTGACGTGGTCGGCGATGAGGTTGCGGGCGATGGTGACGAACCACGCGGCGATGTCGCGGCCCTGCCAGGTGAAGCCGTCGATCCGTCGCATGGCCCGGATGAAGGTCTCGGACGTGAGGTCCTCGGCGAGGGGCCGGTTGCCGACCCGGACGAGGACGTAGCGGAAGACGAGGTCGACGTAGGCGTCGTACAGCTGGGCGAAGGCTTCTCGGTCACCGTCCTGGGCGAGCCGCACGAGGGCCTCGGTCCGCGCCTGGACAGCCTCGTCCCGGGCGCCGCGTCCGGCAGACCCACCGACCCTCCGCCCCGCCGGGGCGGAGCCGGCCAGCTCCCCGGACCTCGGGGCACCGCCCCAACCGGCCCCGAGGGAGCCACTCGTGCCGTCCCCCTCGACGGCGGCCCAGAGGTGGTCCAGGGCGGTGCGCCACGAGGGCAGCCACGTCGTCGCCGCTCCCCGGGCAGCCAGCAGCGCCGCGGCCGGTGCGACCGCCGCGGGGCTGGGATGGCGGAGGTGCGCCATCAGGGGGCCGTGCATCCCGACAGTGTCGCCGACCTGTCAACCCCCCGGGCCCGGTCGCCGAGTCCGGATGCGGGGTCAGCGCACGGTGCCGGAGCCCGGTTGCACGTCACGGGGATGCGGTCGCAGGACGAAGCCGAGGCCGATCATGCCGAGGCCGAGGAGCAGGTGCAGCCAGTCATCCGCTGCGTTGACCGGGATGACGTTGGCAGCGGACTCCTTGTCGATGACCCAGCCGTAGACGGTCAGCACGAGGTAGACGATGCCACCACCGATGAGGAAGTTGCGGGCGCCGGAGACCGTCCGTGACACGGTCCATCCCACGACCCCGAACAGCAGGTGGACGATGTTGTGCAGGATCGACACCTGGAACACGCCGAGGAGCATGGCCTCGGACTCGTGGCCCGCGAACGTCAGGGTGTCGTAGCCCGTCGTGATGCCGGGGATGAAGCCGAGCACTCCGACGAGCAGGAAGACGATGGACACCGCTTTCGCGGCGGTCTTCACCGCGGTCCGGCTGTGGACGCCCTCGACTGATCGGTGGGCACCCGGTCGGCGCCTCACCTCGCCAGAGTTGCTGGTCATGGTTCCTCCCTGGATGAGTTCCATGGACGCATCTGCCCCGGGCGGCCCGATCCCAAACAGGGCGTATGCCGCTGAGCTCGCTCCCGTCGGGCCGGCGGCTCTGTCCCCTCCCGCCCTTCTGGGTCGGATGACCCGTCATCGCGGGCCTTTTGGGGGGCATCCCTGAGGGGTAGCGTTTCGTTGAGACGCTCGAGGAGACGAGCCCCAGACAACTCGGGACAAACTCGTGACGACTGGTGACGCACTCGTGGGAGGCACCGATGCAGCTCGACTGGCTCAAACCGCTCGCGGACCTCGAAGGGCCCTTCGCCTGCGCGACGATCGACGCGAGCAACCTCGACCCGACCAGTCGGAGCCATCGACTGGCCTCGTGGGGCTCGGCTCGCCGCGAGCTCGAGCGGTCGGGTGCCGACGAGGCGACGCTGGCGGTCCTGGAGGAGGCGATGACCGGGGGCGCCAACGGCGTCGGCGAGCGCACGCACGTCGCCTGCGCCAGCAACGGCAGTCTCGTGCTCGACATGGGTCTCGACGGACGGCCGCGTCGGGAAGCGTCGTCGTTCGGCGCCGTGCCGAGGCTCATGGACGTCGTCCGGGGCCTTGACGGCAAGGAGACCTACGCGGTGGTGAAGCTCGACCGCGAGGGCGCGGACATCGAGGTGATCGACCCGACGGGTGCCCTCGTCTCGGCAACGGACGTGACGGGCGACCACGACGAGCTGCGCAAGGTGGCCGCCGGGGGCGCGTCGCAGCGGAGGTTCCAGGCGCGCGCCGAGGACTCCTGGAAGCACAATGCGACCCAGGTCGCGGCGGAGCTCGACCGCCTCGTCCGCAGGGTCCGTCCCGGCGTGGTCTTCCTCGAGGGCGAGGAGCACATGACCTCGTACCTCGTCGAGCAGGCGCCCGGCATGCTGGGCGACCGGATCGTCCGGCTCGGCACCGGTGGTCGGGCGGCGGGGACGTCGGAGGCCGCCGAGGTGGCGGCCCGCGAGCGGGAGCTCGCACGACGTCGCGCAGAGCGGGACGCGCAGCTCGTCGAGCGCTTCGGGGACGCGACCGGCGCGGGGTCGGCCGTCGAGGGGTGGGAGGCCGTGCAGGCGGCGATCGCGAAGGCGCAGGTGGCACACGTGCTGCTCTGCCCCGACGCCTGGGACGACGAGGGCCAGCCGGAGCGGGGCACCGGCGGCGGCCAGGAGCTGCGGCAGAGCCCGAGCGAGCAGCCGAGGCAGGACCACGACCAGGACGCGCTCCTGTGGGCGCTCGCCACAGTGGGTGCCGAGCTGTCCCTGATCGCCCAGCCGTTCGAGGCCAAGGACGGCATCGGGGCCATCCTGCGCTGGAACGACGGCTCTGTGCGCCCGGCTTAGCATGGGGCCATGCACGGACCCGAGCCCCGCGTCACACTGATCGGCCGACCCGGCTGCCACCTCTGCGACGAGGCCAAGGTGGTCATCGAGCGGGTCACGTCGGAGCTGGGAGTCGCGTGGGAGGAGCGCTCCATCGACGACGATGCCGAGCTGCGCTCGGCGTATGCCGAGCAGATCCCCGTCACCCTGGTCGACGGGCGGCGCCACGACTTCTGGCGTGTCGACGAGGCGCGGCTGCGCGCCGCGCTCGAGTCGTAGCCCGCCCTGGACCGCTGGGAAGGCCGCGGACGGGCTGGGAGGGCGCGGACCGGCCCAGCGCCACGCAGCACCCCGGAGGCGGTTTGTCCATGTGGCGGAGGTAATGGTCGTTCACTTTGTGCATGGGTTCACAAACGTCTAGCCTGAACAGGTACCCACGTGCTCCGCGTTCGTGGCCTCCCGGGCACAGCCCCAGGTCCGACCGCCTCAGATGAGAGGAGCCGGTGACCAAGCGTGTCGGCCGACCCAGCAGTGCGTCGCGAGATCCCCGACGCCACCGTCGCGCGGCTCCCTGAGTACCTGCGAACCCTCTCCCGACTGGCGGAGGAGGGAGTCCTGTCGGTGTCGTCCGAGGAGCTCTCGGCTGCGGTCGGGGTGCGCTCGGCCCAGCTGCGCAAGGACCTCAGCCACCTCGGTTCCTACGGCGTCCGGGGCGTCGGCTACGAGGTGGAGACCCTGGCCCTCGAGATCTCACGCGCCCTCGGGCTGACCCAGGACTGGCCGGTGGCCATCGTCGGGATGGGTAATCTCGGTCACGCCCTCGCCTCCTACTCCGGCTTCGTGACGAAGGGCTTCCGCATCGTCGCGCTCTTCGACGACGACCCGTCGCTCCAGG
This sequence comes from Intrasporangium sp. DVR, assembly GCF_040365325.1. NCBI lineage: Bacteria > Bacillati > Actinomycetota > Actinomycetes > Micrococcales > Intrasporangiaceae > Intrasporangium > Intrasporangium sp. DVR. Next base: position 91,292 of record NZ_BAABZW010000003.1, read on the forward strand.
GCGAGGTGGTGCAGGGGGTAGCGATCCGACCGTTCCGCGAGCTGCCGTTGCGCCACTCCGCCGACCCCATCGCCATCGGGGTCATCGCGACGCCGGCAATGGCGGCCCAGTCGGTCTGCGACCGCCTCGTCGACGTCGGCGTCAAGTCCATCCTCAACTTCGCCCCTGCCGTCCTCTCGGTGCCGGAGGACGTCGACGTCCGCCGGGTCGACCTGTCCACCGAGCTGCAGATCCTCGCCTTCCACGCCCAGCAGAAGGTGCTCGCCGACGGCGGCCTGCAGGCGGTCGGAGCGGCTCGGGCCCTCGACGGTCGCACGGCGACGGAAACGGCGGTCGCGACATGAGCCTGCTGGTCATCGGCCTGTCCCACCACACTGCGCCCCTCTCCGTGCTCGAGGGTCTCGCCGAGTCGCCGGACCGCGCCCACGACATCGCCACCGCGATCCTCTCGTCGGCGACCGCCACCGAGGTCGTCGTGGTGTCCACGTGCAACCGCCTCGAGGTCTACGCAGAGGTGCCCGCGTTCCACCCCGCCGTCGCGGCCATCGGAGAGGCGCTCGCCATGGCGGCGGGCACCCGCCCGGAGGGCCTGCCCTGCGGCATGGACGTCCATCCCACCGACCCGGCCGAGGAGCTCGCCGTCCGGGCCGAGGGCATCGCCGACCACCTCTACGTCCGCTACGACGACGGGGCCGTGGCCCACACGTTCACCGTCGCGTGCGGGCTCGACTCGATGGCCGTCGGGGAGGCCCAGATCCTCGGCCAGATGCGTGACGCCCTCGCCCTGGCCCAGCAGACCGGACGGGCCGGGGAGTCGCTCAACTCCCTCTTCCAGCACGCCCTGCGGGTCGGCAAGCGGGCCCACTCCGAGACCGACATCGACCAGCACTCGCTGTCCTTGGTGCAGATGGGCCTCGAGGAGGCCGAGAAGGTCCTCGGCGACCTGCGCAGCCGCCGCGCCGCCGTCATCGGTGCGGGAGCCATGAGCGGGCTCGCCGTGGCCACGGCGTCGCGCTCGGGCCTCACCGACCTCACCGTGGTCAACCGGACGCCGGCGCGAGCCGAGCGGCTCGCCGACTCGGTGGGTGGGCGCGCCCGGCCCTGGGCGGCGCTCGACGACGTCATCGCCGAGAGCGACCTCGTCATCACCTGCACCGGCGCCGTGGGGCACGTGATCACCGAGGACCTGCTGGTGCGCACCGTCACGGCTCGGGACGGCCGCCCGCAGGTGTTCATCGACCTCGCCCTGCCCCGAGACGTCGCACCGACCGACACCTGGGCCCAGGATTTGCCCGGCGTTCGGGTCATCGACCTCGAGGAGCTCGGCGAGCGACTCGCCGGCCGTGCCGACCTCCAGCAGGTCGACCGAGTCGGTGAGCTCGTCACCGCCGAGGTCGCCGAGTACCTCACCCGCCGGCTCGAGAAGAGGGTCGCCCCCACGGTCGCGGCCCTGCGTTCCCGCGCCGCAGCCGTCGTCGCCGCCGAGCTCGACCGGCTCAACCAGCGGCTGCCCGCGCTCGACGAGTCGACCCGCTCGGAGGTCGGTCGCGCCGTCCACCGCATCGTGGAGAAGCTCCTCCACACCCCCACGACGCGCGTCAAGGAGTTCGCTGTCGACGCCAACGGCCCCGACTACGCCGCAGCCCTGCGCGAGCTCTTCGACCTCGAGCCCACCGATGTGGCCAACGTGTCCTCCCCACCCAAGCGAGGTGCCTGATGACGGCTCTGCGGCTCGGCACCCGTCGCTCCGCGCTCGCCACCACCCAGTCCGGGTGGGTGGCCGACCAGCTGCGGGCCGCCGGCCACGACGTCGAGCTCGTCGAGATCACCACGGAGGGTGACGTCTCGGGCGGGTTGCTGACGTCCATCGGCGGCACCGGCGTCTTCGCCGCGGCGATCCGGCAGGCGCTCGCAGACGGGCGAGTCGACGTCGCGGTCCATTCGCTCAAGGACCTGCCCACCGCGCCGGAGCCCGGGCTCGTCGTGGCTGCCGTGCCGGTCCGGGAGGACAGCAGGGACGTCCTCGTCGCCCGGGACGGGCTGACGCTGGGCGAGCTGCCCGTCGGCTCGATCGTCGGCACCGGATCCCCCCGTCGCACAGCGCAGCTCGCTGCGCTCGGCCTCGGCATCGAGATCCGTCCCATCCGTGGCAACGTCGACACCCGACTCCGGCTGGTGAGCTCGGGCCAGGTCGACGCCGTGATCCTGGCCCGAGCCGGTCTGGCGCGGCTCGGCAGGCTCGAGGTCGTGACCGAGGTGCTCGACCCGATCCAGATCCTCCCGGCCCCCGGCCAAGGGGCACTCGCGATCGAGTGCCGCGTCGACCGGCCCGACGTCGTCGAGGCGGTCAGCATCCTCGAGGACGCCGACACCCGCGCGAGCATCACGGCCGAGCGGGCACTCCTCGCCGCGCTGGAGGCCGGTTGCACGGCCCCGGTGGGCGCGCTCGCCGAGGTCGTGGATGGCGAGCAGGGGCTCGAGCTGTCGCTCCGGGCCTTCGCCGGGACCGAGGACGGACGAATCGACTTGCGTCGGTCCCTCACGGGTCGGTATGACGATCCTGAGGCGCTGGGCCGACGACTGGCCCAGATCCTGCTCGAGGACGGCGCCGCCGACCTCGATCGGCCCTCCACCACCGCATCCCGACCCTCGGAGCCAGTTTCGTGACTCGCACACGCCAGCCGTCAGAGCAGACGGCGACGATCCCCACGGTCCCGACCACGCCGGCGCGCGTCGCCTTCGTCGGGTCCGGCCCCGGCGACCCCGGGCTGCTGACGGTGCGTGCTCGCGACCTGCTCGCCGCGGCTGACGTGGTCGTGCTCGACGGGATGATGCGCGAGGACGCCGTCCTGCGGCACACCCGCGAGGACGTGCAGCTCGTCGATGCCGCACACGGCGAGAACGGCCAGGAGCTGACCCACGCCGTGCGGGCCAAGCTCGTCGTCAAGGCCGCCAAGTCAGTGGTCACGGGCGGCCTCGTCGTGCGCCTCATGGATGGCGACCCGGCAACCTTCAACGGCCTCGTCGAGGAGGTGCGTGCCTGCCGCAAGGCCGGCATCACCTATGACGTCGTGCCCGGTGTCTCGGCCGCGACCGCGGTGGCCACGTATGCCGGAGTGCCGCTCACGTCGAAGGGCACCTCGTCGGTCCACGTCCTCAACGCCGACCAGGCCGGCCACGACCTCACCCGCTACTGCACCGACGACGACACTCTCGTCATCCTCGGCTCGCCCCGCTCGATCGGCGACGCGCTGACGGGTCTGCTCGAGTGCGGACGCCCCGCAGAGTCCCAGGTCGCCATCGTCGAACAGGGCACGACGGTCCGGCAGGCCTCGTGGACGACGACGCTCGGCGACGCCGAGGCGGCGCTCGACCGGCTCACCGGAGCGGTCTCGGCGGCGGTTGTCTCGCCCAACGTCGCCATGCGAGACGAGTTCTCGTGGTTCGAGACCAAGCCGCTCTTCGGCTGGAAGGTTCTCGTCCCCCGCACCCAGGCCCAGGCCGGCCCGATGATCGAGCGCCTGGCCGGCTACGGCGCCGTCGCCGACGTCGTGCCGACCATCTCCGTCGAGCCGCCGCGCACCCCGCAGCAGATGGAGAAGGCCGTCCGCGGCCTGGTCACCGGCCGCTACGAGTGGATCGGCTTCACCTCGACGAACGCAGTGCGGGCCGTCCGTGAGCGCTTCGAGGAGCTGGGCCTCGACGCGCGCGCCTTCGCCGGGCTCAAGGTCGCCGCCGTCGGTGGCGTCACCGCCGAAGCCCTGCGGGACTGGGGCATCAACCCCGACCTCGTCCCGGTCGGCGAGCAGTCCGCCGCAGGCCTGCTCGAGGTCTGGCCCGAGTTCGACGAGGTCCTCGATCCCATCAACCGCGTCCTGCTGCCACGGGCCGACATCGCCACCGAGACCCTGGTCGCCGGGCTGCGCGACATCGGCTGGGAGGTCGACGACGTCACGGCCTACCGCACGGTCCGGGCAGCTCCTCCGGCCCAGCACGTGCGTGATGCGATCAAGGGCGGGGACTACGACGCGGTCCTCTTCACGTCGAGCTCGACAGTGCGCAACCTCGTCGGCATCGCCGGCAAGCCGCACCCCGCGACCGTCGTCGCGTGCATCGGGCCCGCCACGGCCAAGACCGCCGAGGAGCACGGACTGCGCGTCGATGTCCTCGCACCCGAAGCCTCTGCCCTCAGTCTCGTCGACGCTCTCGCGGGCCATGGTGTCGGTCTCGCGGTGGCGGCCACCGAGACCGGCCAGCCCCTCCAGCGACCCAGCGACAAGCGCCCGGCCTCCCGGCGCCGAGCCCGCTGACGGCGTCAGGAGCCCCACGGTGATCGAGCGACCACGGCGGCTGCGACAGACCGCTGCACTGCGGGCCATGGTCGCGGAGACCCGCCTGCACCCCAAGGACCTCGTCCTGCCTGCCTTCGTCGCCGAGGGCGCGGACTCCCCCCGGCCGATCGCCAGCATGCCCGGCGTCGTCCAGCACACCCTGGACAGCCTCGTCGGTGAGGCTCGGCGGGCGGTCGACGCCGGCGTTGGCGGGATCATGCTCTTCGGCGTGCCGACCACGAAGGATGCCCGCGGCTCGGGCGGGACCGAGCCCAGCGGCATACTCAACGTCGCGCTCGAGCAGGTCCGCGCGGCCGTCGGGGACGACCTGGTCGTCATGGCGGACACGTGCCTCGACGAGTTCACCGACCACGGGCACTGCGGCGTCCTCGACGACCGCGGCCGCGTCGACAACGACGCCACACTGGAGATCTACGCGGAGATGGCCGTCGCCCAGGCCCGCGCCGGCGCCCACGTCGTGGGCCCCTCCGGAATGATGGACGGCCAGGTCGCCGCGATCCGCGAGGCGCTCGACGAGGCGGGACTCACCGACACCGTCATCCTCGCCTACGCCGCGAAGTACGCCTCGGCCTTCTACGGCCCCTTCCGCGACGCCGTCCAGTCGAGCCTGGAGGGCGACCGCCGGACCTACCAGCAGGACCCCGCCAACGTCATCGAGTCGCTCCGCGAGATCGACCTCGACCTCGCCGAAGGTGCTGACCTCGTCATGGTCAAGCCGGCCATGTCCTACCTCGACGTCGTCGCCGCAGCCGCCGAGCGGGCTTCGGTTCCCGTGGCGGCCTACCAGGTGTCGGGGGAGTACTCCATGATCTCCGCGGCCGCGGCCAACGGCTGGATCGACCGGCGGGCGGCCGCGCTCGAGTCGTTGGTGTCCATCCGCAGGGCCGGCGCCCAGGTCGTCCTGACCTACTTCGCCCTCGATGCCGCGGACTGGATCGGCTGAGCGGCCGGACCACGTGCGACGGGCGCTGCGGGGATTCGGTAGCCTCCTTACCGCACGTCATGACCTGTGCAGCGGACCATGCCAACTAGGATCGGCTCAGCCGAGCAGTCCCGGCGTGCTCCTATCTGGTCGAAGGGGGTGATCGAGGCGATGTCCGAGAGCGACGGCGTGGCATGGCTCACCGAGCCCGAGCAGCGGTCCTGGCGGGCGATCCTCCGCGGGACGCGACTGTTGGAGACGGCCCTCGACGACGCCCTGCACGACTCGGGGCTGCAGCTGAGCGAGTACGAGATCATCTCCATGCTCTCCGAGAGCCCCTCGCACCGCCTGCGGATGTCCGAGCTGGCCGCGATGGTCGTCCAGTCGCGCAGCCGGCTGACGCACACGGCCAAGCGCCTCGAGGCGCGCGGGTGGGTCGCTCGCGAGCAGTGCCTCGGCGACCGCCGCGGCGTCGAGCTCGTCCTCACGCCGATCGGTCTCGACGCCGTGCAGGAGATCGCCAAGGTCCACGTGCAGAGCGTCCGCGACAACCTCGTCGACATCATGACCCCTGAGCAGTTCCAGGCGATCGGCGACGCGATGGCCATCGTCCGTGACCACCTCGACCCCCTCGGGCTCACCGACGCCTGACCCGCCCTGAGGTCCGTGGACGGGCGCTGGGACAATGACGCCATGACTTCACGCGCGGTGTCCGGTCCGGGTTCGGCGACAGGCGAGGGGCTCGCGGCATCAGCGGCGCTCCTGGCCAGGGCGAGCGCGGTGATCCCCGGCGGCGTCAACTCTCCTGTGCGGGCCTTCCGCGCCGTCGGCGGGACGCCGAGGTTCATGGCGTCCGGCCGGGGCGCGTGGCTCACCGACGTCGACGGGAACCGCTACGTCGACCTCATCTGCTCCTGGGGCCCGATGATCCTGGGCCACGCCGACCCCGACGTGCTCCGGGCGGTCGAGGAGACCGCCGCCCGGGGCTTCTCCTTCGGCACCCCCTCCGAGAACGAGGTGGCGCTCGCCGAGGAGATCGTCGACCGCATCGAGCCCGTCGACCAGGTCCGCCTCGTCAACAGCGGCACCGAGGCCACGATGTCGGCGATCCGCCTCGCCCGTGGCTACACGCAGCGCGACGTCATCGTCAAGTTCTCCGGCTGCTACCACGGCCACGTCGACGCCCTGCTCGCCTCGGCTGGTTCCGGAGTCGCCACCTTCGCCCTGCCCGACTCGGCCGGCGTGCCGCGGTCGAGCGCCGCCGAGACCATCGTCCTGCCCTACAACGACCTCGCCGCCGTCGAGGCGGCGTTCGCGGAGCGGGGGTCGGAGATCGCCGCGGTCATCACCGAGGCGGCGCCGGGCAACATGGGGGTCGTGCCGCCCGCCCCGGGATTCACCGAGGGCCTGCGCCGGGTGACCCGGGAGCACGGGGCGTTGCTGATCAGCGACGAGGTGATGACGGGCTTCCGCTGCTCCCGTTCGGGCTTCTACGGGGTCGAGGGGCCGTATGCCGCCGGGCCGGCCGACCTGTTCACCTTCGGCAAGGTCATGGGAGGCGGCTTCCCGACCGCCGCCTTCGGCGGACGGGCCGAGGTGATGGCCCTGCTCGCACCGGGCGGCCCCGTCTACCAGGCCGGCACCCTGTCCGGTAACCCCGTCGCGTCGGCAGCGGGGCTGGCCACGCTCCGCGGCTGCACCGACGACGTCTACGCACGGCTCGACGCCGCGGCCCGGGCGATCGCCGACGCCGCGTCCGAGGCGCTCACCGCGGCCTCGGTCCCGCACACCGTCCAGTGGGCGGGGTCGATGTTCTCGATCTTCTTCCGCGAGGGCCCGGTCCGGAACTACGACGAGGCGAAGGGGCAGGACGTCGACGCCTTCCGGCGCTTCTTCCACGCGATGCTCGACCGTGGCGTCCACCTGCCGCCCAGCTCGTTCGAGGCCTGGTTCGTGTCCGCGGCCCACGACGACGACGCCGTGGCGCACGTCCTCGCGGCCCTCCCGCACGCGGCGCGGGCGGCGGCGACCCCGGACTGATCGGGTGTCACGCTCCGCGAACACCGAACACCGAACACCGAACACCGATTCGGACGTTGGCGCTGCGTTTGAGAGACTGGGGGCCATGACCGCCCGGCCCGCAGACTCGACAGCGCCCGCGCCGACGCGCACGGTGGTGCACCTGATGCGGCACGGCGAGGTGCACAACCCTGAGCGCGTGCTCTACGGCCGGCTCGAGGGCTATCACCTGTCCGACCTCGGGCGGGAGATGGCAGAGCTCGTCGCGCGCCACCTCGAGCCCAACGACATCACTGTGGTCGTCGCGTCGCCGCTCGAGCGGGCCCAGCAGACGGCGGCGCCGATAGCGGCCTCGCACCACGTCCAGGTCCGCACCGATCCGCGGGTGCTCGAGTCGACGAACTACTTCGAGGGCCGGCAGGTCACCACCAAGGACCTGCTCCACCCCAGCCACTGGCACATGCTGCGCAACCCGCTCAAGCCGTCGTGGGGCGAGGCCTACGACCTCGTCGCGGCCCGCATGCTCGCGGCCATCGAGGACACCCGGCGGGCGGCGGCCGGGCACGAGGCCGTCATCGTCTCCCACCAGCTGCCGATCTGGACGGTGCGCAACCAGCTCGAGGGCCGGCGCCTCTGGCACGACCCGCGCCGGCGCGAGTGCACCCTCGCCTCGCTCACGTCACTGACCTACGAGGACGGCGAGCTCGAGTCGGTCAGCTACTCGGAGCCGGCTGCCTCGCTGCTCCACCGGGCCAGCAAGAGCGTGGGCGCCTGATGCGGCAGCCCGACCGACGCTCCGCCCTGCGGTGGGGGGCCATCGCCCTCGCGGGCGGCCTGGCGACGTCGCTCGCCGCCTGTTCCGAGGACCCGAGCTCCATCGCCGCCCAGGCCAAGGCCGGCGACCGCAAGAACTACGTCTCCGGCGACGGCACCATCGAGCGCCTCGCCCCCGACAACCGGGGCGCTCCCGTGCGGCTGGAGGGCACGACGCTCGAGGGTGAGCCGTGGTCCATGGGGAGCAGGGCCGGGACCGTCCTCGTCGTCAACGTGTGGGGCTCGTGGTGTCCCCCGTGCATCGCGGAGACCCCCGACCTGCAGCGCGCGTGGGAGCAGGTCCAGGCAGACGGCCTCGATGTCGAGTTCATCGGGCTCGACAAGATGGAGAGCCCGGCGACCGGTCTCGCCTTCCAGAAGGCCAACCGGGTGACCTACCCGTCGCTCGCCTACGACGGTGGCCTGCCCATCCTCGCCCTCCAGGGCAAGGCCACCGCCACGCCGACCACCCTCGTGCTGGACCGAGCCGGCCGCATCGCCGCGCGCGTGTCGGGCCCGGTCACGACGAGCACGCTCACCGCGCTCGTCGACGACGTGCTCGCCGAGGCCTGATGTGAGCAGCACCCTCCCGTGAACGTCGACCTCGCGACAAGCTCGCTCGTCCTCGCCTCCGTCATCGCCCTGGCGGCCGGGCTCGTCTCCTTCGCGTCGCCGTGCGTCCTCCCGCTCGTCCCCGGCTTCCTCGGCTACGTCACCGGCCTGTCCGACGAGTCCCTGGAGCGCCGGTCCCGAGGTCGGCTCGTCCTGGGGGCGCTGCTCTTCGTGCTCGGCTTCACCGTGGTGTTCCTCGTCGCCGCAGCTGCGCTGTCGGCGGTCGGGGTCGCCTTCCGCGAGCACCAGAGCGTCCTCCTGCGCGTCGGTGGGGCCGTCGTCATCGTCATGGGTGTCCTCTTCCTCGGCCTCGGCAAGTCGTATGCCGCTCAGCTCGGTTGGCGTCCCCGTGCCGGCCTGCTCGGGGCTCCGTTGCTCGGCGCCGCCTTCGCCGTGGGGTGGTCCCCGTGCTGGGGGCCGACGCTCGGGGCGATCCAGGCGATGGCGGCCCCCATCTCGGCACAGTCCGGCTCCATCGGCCGTGGTCTCATCCTGGCGACCGTCTACTCGCTCGGACTCGGCCTTCCCTTCATCCTCATGGCGGCCCTCTGGGAGCGGGCCGGTCGGGCCAGCGCCTGGCTGCGACGGCACCACGGCGCCATCCAGGCCTTCGGGGGGCTCATGCTCATCGCCGTCGGGCTGCTCATGGTGACGGGCCTGTGGGAGTCGGTCATCGTCTGGCTCCAGACCAACCTCATCGCGACCTTCCAGGTGGCCCTCTGATGACCGAGCCGACCACCCAGGTCACTGCCGACGAGGAGCGCGCCCGCCGGCATACGGCATCGTCCCGGTCGTCCCTGTCCACGGCGCCGCGCGAGCCGCAGCTGCCCCAGCTGGGTCCCCTCGGCCTGGCGCGCTGGGCCTGGCGGCAGCTGACGAGCATGCGCACCGCGCTCTTCCTCCTCCTGCTCCTGTCCGTCGCTGCCGTCCCGGGCTCGGTGTTCCCGCAACGCACCATCGACGCCGGCCGGGTCGCCGACTACCTCGCCCAGAACCCCACGACCGGGCCGTGGCTCGACCGGCTCGGCTTCTTCGACGTCTACGCCTCGCCATGGTTCTCGGCGATCTACCTGTTGCTCTTCGTCTCGCTCGTCGGCTGCATCCTCCCGCGCAGCCGCCAGCACCTGCGGTCGCTGCGGTCGACGCCGCCGAGGGCGCCGGCCCGTCTGGCCCGGCTTGACGAGCACGTGGAGGTCACCACCTCGCTGCCGCCGGCCGAGGCTCTCGCCGCCGCCCGGACCGCGCTGCGCGCCAAGCGTTTCCGAGTGCACAGCCACGATGCGACCACCCTCAGCGGCGAGTCCGGCTACCTCCGCGAGACCGGCAACCTGCTCTTCCACCTGGCCCTCACCGGCATCATCGTCGGGATGGCCGTCGGCCACCTCTTCGGCTGGCGAGGTGACCTCATCCTGCCCGAGGGCGAGGAGTTCGCCTCGAGCGCGACGACCTACAACACCTTCTCGCCGGGACCGCTCGTCGGCGACGACGCGGTCCCCGGCTTCGTCATGAAGCTCGACGACCTCGACGTCCAGTTCATCGAGACACCCGGACGGTCCTTCGGCACGCCCCGGGAGTTCACCGCCCACGTGACGGTCGCCGACGAGCCGGGCGGGCAGCCCCGAGAGGCCGACATCGCCGTCAACCATCCACTGACCATCGAGGGTGCCGACGTCTTCCTCCTCGGCAACGGCTACACCCCGGTGATCACCGTTCGGGATGCAGCGGGGGAGGTGCTGTACCGCGAGGCGACGCCGTTCCTCGCGCAGGACGGCAACTACCGGTCGGTCGGCGTCGTCAAGGTCCCGTCGGCCAGCCCCAAGCAGCTCGGGTTCACCGGCTTCTTCCTGCCGACGGCCGAGCCGACGTTCACCAACGGCCCGGTCTCACTGTTCCCGGACGCCCAGAACCCTGAGCTCGCCCTGTCGATCTGGGAGGGGACGCTCTTCCCGGGCGGCGCCCCGCAGTCCGTCTACACCCTCAACACCGAGCAGATGACCCAGGTGGCGGGCGCGGACGGCCAGCCGGCCCTGGTGCGACTCAAGCCCGGCCAGACCTACGACCTACCGGACGGCCGCGGGTCGATCACCTTCGAGGAGGTCAAGCGCTTCGCCGGACTGTCGATCCGCACGGACCCAGGGGCCCCGATCAGCCTCGTCAGCGCCCTCCTCGCCACCCTCGGCCTCATCCTCGGGCTGACCATCAAGCGCCGCCGCGTCTTCGTGCGGGTCCGCCACGTTCCTGCCCAGGCGGGCCCCGGTCAAAGCGCTACCGTGGTCACCGTCGGTGGCCTCTCCAAGGACTCCGACCCCGGGCTCGCCGCCATCGTGCAGTCGATCGGGGCAGCCGTGCACGACCCCGAGCCAGAACGGACAGACCGCTCGTGACACCCACCTTCGCCGCCCCAGCTGCCTCCGCGAACCTCACGCTCGCGAGCAACGCCAACATGGCGCTCTACGCGTCGATGATCGTCTACACGCTCGCCATGCTGATGTTCACCTGGCACCTCGCAGCCCGATCGGCCCAGATGGCCCCTGCGCGTGCCGTCGACCGCGAGGCGGTGCTCGTCGGCTCCGCCGGCGAAGGCCCCGCCTCCCCGGGGTCCGCGGCCTCGCCGGCCTCGCCGGCCTCGCCGGCCGGCCCGGCCGGCCCATCGGCGTTCCACGAGAGCGCTGCCTCGTCGCAGCGGGGAAACATCGCCCTCATGCTCACCTACCTCGCGACGGCCCTGCTCGTCGCCTCGGTGGTGCTGCGCGGCTTCGCGGTGGGGCGGCCGCCGTGGGGCAACATGTTCGAGTTCGCCACCGCGGCCGCCGCTGCCGTCGGGCTGACCTACTCGGTCCTGGCCAAGCGCAACAGCTGGCAGTGGCTCGGCGTGTTCGTCGTGACGCCGGTGCTGCTCGTCCTCGGCCTGTCCCTGGCCGTGCTCTACACCGAGGCCGGCGAGCTGATGCCGGCGCTCAAGTCGTACTGGCTGGCCATCCACGTCGGTGTCGCGTTCCTCGCCGTGGCGTTCTTCACGCTGGGCGCGGCGATCGGGGCGTTGTACCTGATCCGCTTGCGCCGTGAGGAGAAGCCTCCGGCCCAGCCGGGTTTCATCGAGTCACTGCCGACCTCAGCCGCGCTCGAGCGGACCGCCTACAGCCTCAACATGGTGGCGTTCATCCTCTGGACCTTCACCCTCATCGCGGGCTCGATCTGGGCGAAGCAGGCCTGGGGCGCCTACTGGCAGTGGGACCCGAAGGAGGTCTGGACCTTCGTCATCTGGACCGTCTACGCCGCCTACATGCACGGGCGTGCGACGGCCGGCATGGACCTGCGCAAGTCGACCGCCATCGCGCTGGCCGGCTTCGCCTGCGTCATCATCAACTTCACGCTCGTCAACCTCGTGACGACCTTCGTCGGCATGCACAACTACTCGGGGATGTGACCCGTGGTCCGTTACACCATTCTTCGGCTGCTCATCTTCTTCGGGGTCCTGATGACCGTGTGGCTCGTCGGCATCCGGAACAACCCGGTCCTGCTCGTCGGGCTCTCCGCGGTGCTGTCCGCGGCCATCGCCTATGCGTTGTTGCGCGGCATGCGTGACGAGATGACCGCCAAGCTGATGGAGAAGCACGAGGCCAAGCTGCAGGCCAAGCAGGAGGGTCGCGCCACGGCCGACGCTTGGTCCGCCGACGCGGCCGCCGAGGACGCCGAGGTCGAGGGGGCCGGTGAGAGCAACGGAGCCAACGGAGCCGGCGGCACCGGCGCCACCGGCGCGACGGGCGAGCCCGGCACCGCGCGCTGAACCCTCCCCCACTCGAGTGGCCCCGCAGTCCCCACCCAGCGGCGAGCGTTTCCACTCGAGTGGCCCCGCAGTCCCCACCCAGCGGCGCGCCTTTCCACTCGAGTGGCCCCGCAGTCCCCACCTGCCCTGTGGACGACGGGGCCACTCGAGGTGGGGACGGTGCGGCCGCCTACGCCGGGGGAGAGGCGGATAGGTCAGGGATAGGTCAGGGATGGGTCAGGAGTGGTGGCCCAGGGCGAGGCCGACCGCCAGGAGGGCCGACCAGGCCAGCTCGAGCACCCCGGTGCCGACGAGGGCCGGGATGAGGTCACGACCGGTCGCGCCGCTGAGGACGGCCCGGGCCGGCCGCGCGACCAGTGGTGCGGCGAGCAGGGCGAGGAGCGCGAAGGGCGACGTCAGCGCCGCCAGTGCCGTCATGACGAACGCCACCCCGATCAGGGCGACGTAGAAGATGCGGGTCCGCCTGTCGCCGAGACGCACGGCCAGGGTGCGCTTGCCCGTGACGGAGTCCGTGGGGATGTCGCGCAGGTTGTTGGCGACGAGGATCGCTGAGGCGATCGCCCCGACGCCGATGGCACCCCACCACCCGGCTGCAGTCAGCGACGTCATCGTCGCCATGGTGCCGAGCGTCGCGACGAGCCCGAAGAAGACGAAGACGAAGACCTCGCCGAGGCCCAGGTAGCCGTAGGGGCGGGAGCCTCCGGTGTAGTACCACGCAGCGAGGATGGCGACCGCACCGACGGGAATCATGACCCACAGCCGGGAGAGGGTGACGAGCGTCAGCCCGAGCACTCCGGCGATCGCGAAGGCGGTGAAGGCGGCCACCTTGACCGACCGGGGCGCGGCGAGGCGCTGCCCGACGAGGCGCACCGGGCCGACTCGGACCTCGTCCGTGCCGCGGACCCCGTCGCTGTAGTCGTTCGCGTAGTTGACGCCGACCTGCAGCGCCAGCGCGACGAGCGCGGCGAGCGCGGCGTAGCCCCAGACGAACTCACCGGTCTGGTAGGCGGCTCCGGCGCCGACGAGGATCGGCGAGATGGCGGCGGGCAGGGTGCGAGGGCGCGCACCTTCGATCCACTGGGCGAGCGTGGCCATGGGTCCTTGTGGGTCGGTGGTGCGGGTCAGGGCTTGGGCTTGCGCAACCGGCGCAGGAAGTCCGGGTCGTCGTCAGGCCCGCGCGGGCCTGGTGCCGAGGGCCTCGGTCGCCGCGGCGCACCACCTCGGGGACCGAGGCCGAGGCCCCGGGAGCCGGGAGTGTCCGAACGGCCGGCGGCGAGCCACATGATGGGGCCGAGGACCGGGATGAGGCAGACGAGCAGCCACACGGGCTTGGGCATGACCCGCATCAGCCTGCCGTCGGTCTGGATGCAGTCGACGAGGGCGTAGATCGTCGCGAAAACCACGAGGGCGACGAGTATCACGCGGGGCACGGGGACTCCTTCGGGAAGTAACCCCTCCATATTGCCACCCCGGGGTCACGAAACGATCATGCGTGGTTTTCGGCCGCCAGCCGGATGGCCGCCCGGTCCGGCTTGCCGGGACCGCGCAGGGGGATCGTGGGAAGGACGACGACCCGCTTCGGCAGGGCAGCGTCGGGCAGTATGCCGCTGAGCTGGGTGCGCAGGTCACCCGCGGTCAGGTGGGTGGTCGGGTCGAGCAGCGTCACGGCGGCGCACACGGTCTCGCCCCATTCGGGGTCGGGGATGCCGAGGACGACGACGTCGGCGACGTCGCGCACGTGGCGAGCGATGGCGTCCTCGACGACGCCGGGGGTCACCTTGATCCCGCCCGTGATGATGACGTCGTCGGCGCGCCCGTCGACGACGAGCCGACCGTCGTCGTCGATGTGCCCGAGGTCGTCGGTGCGGAACCAGCGCACCGCGTCGACGTCCGTCGAGAACGAGTCGGCCGTCAGCTCCCGCTCGCCGAGGTAACCGTGGGCGATGGTGTCGCCTCCGAGGACGATGTGCCGGTCGTTGTCGATGTGCATCCGGGTGACGGGGAGGGGGACGCCGTCGTAGACGCACCCGCCGGCGGTCTCGCTCATCCCGTAGGTGAGGTGGAGCGCGACTCCGGCCTCGCGTGCCCGGTCTGCGAGCGCCGTGGGTGTGGCGGCGCCGCCGACGAGCACCCCGTCGAACGCGGTGAGCGCCTCGAGACCGGCGGCGTCGTCGAGGAGCCGGCTGAGCTGGGTGGGAACCAGCGAGGTGTAACGGCTCGGCGAGCTCTGCGACGCGGTCAGCGTCTCTGCGGCGCGGGCGAACGCGGCCGCGGTGAACCCGCCGCGCAGGTCGAGGGCCACCGGGCGGGTACCCGCGATGAGCGACCGCAGGAGGACCTGGAGGCCTGCGATGTGGTGGGCGGGCAGGGCCAGCAGCCACGAACCGCTGCCGCCGAGGACGTGGTGCGTCGCCGTCGCCGAGGCGGTCAGCGCCGGAGCGGTGAGCAGGGCTCGCTTCGGCCGGCCGGTGGAGCCCGATGTGCCCACGGCCAGGGCCAGCCCCTCGGGGAGGTCGGCCGGATCGTGCGGAGGGATGACCGGGGGAGCCAGCTCAGCGGCATACGGGACGACGGGGGACCGTCCGGCCAGCGCGGCCTCGAGGTCGGTGAGGACGGACAGGGCGTCCGGGCCTGCTGGGACGGGCAACGGACGCGGCGGGGTCATGGCCACATTGTGCCGGTGACGTCGGGCGACGCCGAGGGGTGGCCGCGGTGGCGGCGCCGCGTCACCGAGCGGCCCGTCTCGCGCGGAGACGGAGTGCATGGATCGCGAGGGTCGCGACGTCGGTGACGGCCCACAGGCTCGCAACGAGGGCCATCTGGGTCGCGGCGGGCGCCGGGTTGTAGGGGGAGGGCGGCTCGTTGATGCTGGCGATGAGCAGGAGGAGCAGGAATCCCCCTTGAAGGACGAGGAAGTCCCGGAGAAACAGCCCGTCGTGCAGTCGGTGCTGACCCGGATGCTGCGGCTCGGTCGTCATCGGATGTCCCCCTCCCGGGAGGCTGGGCCCCGGAGCCCCTCGCTCGGTGCCTGAGCGGAGTGTCGTCCGGTCCCGGCTCGGCGCCCAGAGTCGAAGGTCCCGGCCGTGCCGGCGCGCGTCAGCGCGCAGTCCCCGAGGCAGTCCCCGAGGCAGTCCCCGCGACCCGACCGGCTCTGCGCACGGCACCCGGCCCGATCGTCCGCTGGCGCGCCGCCATGATCACCGTCCACGCGAGCATGACCGCGCACACGGGGAACCCGACGTAGGGGTTGAGCGGCAGCAGGATGCCCAGCCCCCCGCCGAGGACCCAGAGCATCTGGAGCATCGTCTCGGACCACGCGAAGACCGACGCCCTGACGTTCTCGGCCACCTCGCGCTGGACGAGCGCGTCGAAGCACAGCTTCGAGAGCTGCGCCGTGAGGCCCTGGACGACTCCGAGCGCGACGAGCGTCCACACGCCGTACCAGATCGCCGTCGCGATGCAGACCGCGGTGGCGGCGAGGACCGAGACCATCGCGACGCGCTCGGGTCGATGCTCACGCAGGGTGTTGCCGAGCAGGCTGCCGAGGGCGTTGCCGACGCCGATCGCGCCGACGGTGAAGGCCAGGACGAGCTCCCCGCGCATCCCGCTGATCGGGTGCTCCTTGGCGAGGAACGCCATGAACATGATCAGGAAGCCGGTGAGCAGCCGCGTCCCGCCGGTGGACCACATGGCGTGCCGCACGGGCCACGGGATGGCGTGCAGCCGCCGGAGGAAGCGCCCGACGAGTCCTGCTGAGTCGACCTCGAGCGCCGCACCCTCGCGCGATGGGGTGGCCGTATGCCGCTGGGCTCGCTGACGCCGGCCCGCCGGCTGGTCGACCGGCTGGGTGTCGCCGACGGAGACCTCGCCGACGGCGCTGTCGACGGCCTCGGGCAGCCGGATGGCCTGGACCGTGCCGACGACGAAGAGGACGAAGCCGACTCGCAGCGCCCACTCGGGCCCGGGCTTCAGGGCCGCGGCGGCCAGCCCGCCCCCGACCAGGGCGCCGATGACACCGGCGATGGACACTCGGGAGTTCGCCTTGACGAGAGAGATCCCGGCGGGCAGCAACCGCGGCACCGCAGCGGAGCGACTGATGTTGTAGGCCTTCGACGCGACGAGGCACCCGAGGGCCGCGGGGTAGAGCCAGCTGGAGTCGTTGGAGATCGCCTCGGCGAGGACCCAGCAGAGAAACGCCCGGCTCGCCATGGTCGTGCCGATGGCCCACCGTCTGCCGTGGCTGAACCGGTCGAGGAGCGGTCCGATCAGCGGGGCGACGAGGGCGTACGGGACCATTGCCAGGACGAGGAAGAGGGCGACCTGGCTGCGCACCTCGGCGGTCTGCGGGTTGAAGAAGAGCGTCCCGGCCAGAGCCAGCATCATCGCCGCGTCGCCCGCCGTGTGGCTCGCGTGGAGCTCCGTCACCCGAGCCAGCCCGGTCTCGCCCGCCCCGCCGGAGTGGGTGAAGGCGTGGAACCTCGCGGTGGCGTAGCGCGAGGTCGCCGCCGTCATCCTGGCACCGGCGACGGCCGCCCTGCCGATGCCGCGCCCGGCCAGTTTCGTCGCGTGCAGTGCCGTCGTGCGGGCCGGCTGGCGGTGGTTCGCCGCGTGTCCACCCACTGGCGCGTCAGGACCTTCGCGCTGCCGGCCGTCGCTGGGAGTGGTCACCCTGCCATCTTGCCCGCTCGGGGCGGCTCCTCGTGCGACACACTCGTGTCCTCAGGCGACATGAGGAGGCATGAGCATTCACGAGACGGGACCGCCGGGACGCGAGCAACGGTTCGCGCGGCTGTTCGACCACGCCTACGCCCCGGTGTTGCGGTTCGTCGAGCGCCGCGTCCACCCCAGCCACGCCGAGGACGTCGTCGCCGACGTGTTCCTCGTCGCGTGGCGCCGCCTGGACGAGCTGCCGCCCGACCTCGACGACGCTCGGGCCTGGCTCTTCGGCGTCGCTCGACGCACGCTGATGGCTGGGGCGCGGGGCCAGCAGCGGCAGCAGGTGCTGGCCGTCCGGATCGCCGACAACCCGCTGGGGCAGCACGTCGCCGAGATCGACGTGGACTTCATGGCCCGGCGGCTGGACGTCGCGCAGGCGTGGAAGCGGCTGTCCGCCGTGCACCAGGAGGCCCTCGCCCTGACCGTCTGGGACGGGCTCGACGCGCCGCGGGCCGCGAAGGTCCTCGGCATCTCCCCGGTGGCGTACCGGCTGCGCCTCAGCCGCGCCCGCAAGGCCCTCCGGGCCCATCTCCAGTCCCTGCCCCATCCCACGCCCGTCCGTGCGGCAGAAGCCGCAGCACCGAGGAGCACCTCATGAGCAAGACCCAGTGGAACGAGTCAGTTGACGTCCTCCTGCGCGACCTCGATGCAGCGCAGTCACCACGTGTCGGCCCGGAAGGGAGCGAGCGCGCTCGTACCGTCTTCGCGCGCATCGTCGCGACCCGGGAGGCGGCGCCTGCACCGGCCCCGGTGAGCGGCGGGGCCGGGGGCCAACGCGACGGCCGAACGTCGGGACGGCAGTCCGTGGCCCGTCGCGCGGTCACGGTCGGCGCGGTGGCCGCCGCCCTGGCCGTCGGGTCCGTCGTGGCACCGAACTTCTTCGGAGCGAGCACAGCGCTGGCATGGTCGGCCGAGCCGCAGTCGCTGACTGCGGAGCAGGTCGAGGAGGCGGAGGCCGCCTGTGACGCCAGCATCCGCGAGTCACAGGAGCACGCCGCGGGGCTCGACCTCCCAGCAGAGCAGCGCCCGGTCGTCACCGAGCTGCGCCCGGTCATCACCGAGCTGCGCGGGTCGCTCGTCCTCGTCTACGCCACCGACTCGAAGCCCGCCCCTTCCACCGTGACGTGCTACGTCAGGGACGGAGAGGTGGTCGCCTCTGGCGGCTCGGCTGCGACGGCCTCGAGCGAGCCGCTGCCGGCGCTCGCGGCGGACTCGCTGCACGGCGACCTCGGTGCCGTCTACAGCACGTCCGGCGGAAGCATCCGCGGTGTCACGGGCGACGTGGGCTCGGACGTCGTCGCGGTGGTGCTCGACAGCGTGGCCAAGGGGCCGGTCACCGCGACCGTCACGGGGGGGCACTTCGCGGCATGGTGGCCGGACGCCCCGACGACGGAAGCAAAGGAGAACGCTGCCGCCGCACCGGAGATCACCGGTGCCACGGTGACCTTGCGCGACGGAACGACCCGCCAGGTGTCGGTGGAGGAGCTGAGCGGCCGCACGACCGAGGAGCTGGCCCGACCCGACACCGGGGGCTCGTCGAGCTGAGCCACCCGCAGGAGGCAGGGTGCCGCTGGGAGCGAGCCAGCGGCACCCGTCCTTCGCCCGGTGGGCGGCGACGTCAGAAGTACCAGGGAAACGGGGTCCAGTCCGGGTCCCGCTTCTCGAGGAACTGGTCGCGGCCCTCGACGGCCTCGTCCGTCATGTAGGCCAGCCGCGTCGCCTCGCCGGCGAAGACCTGCTGGCCCATCAGCCCGTCGTCGGTGAGGTTGAAGGCGAACTTCAGCATCCGCTGCGCCTGCGGGCTCTTGCCCATGATCTCGGAAGCGGCCTGGAGCGCCTCCTTCTCGAGGTCCGCGTGGTCCGCGACGATGTTGACGGCCCCCATCCGGTGCATGTCCTCGGCGGTGTAGGTCCGGCCGAGGTGGAAGATCTCGCGCGCGAACTTCTGGCCCACCGACTTGGCGAGGTAGGCCGAGCCGTAGCCGCCGTCGAACGAGCCCACGTCGGCGTCGGTCTGCTTGAACCGGGCGTGCTCCCGCGAGGCGATCGTCAGGTCACAGACGACGTGCAGGGAGTGCCCGCCCCCCGCCGCCCAGCCGTTGACGACGGCGATGACGATCTTCGGCATGGTCCGGATCAGGCGCTGCACCTCGAGGATGTGGAGCCGCCCACCCTGGGCCTTGACGCGGGCCTCGTCGACGGTGTCGGACGTCTCACCCGCTGCGTACTGGTATCCCGAACGGCCCCGGATCCGCTGGTCGCCACCCGAGCAGAAGGCCCACTTGCCATCCTTCGGCGAGGGACCGTTGCCGGTGATGAGGACGACGCCGACGTCGGGTGTCATCCGCGCGTGGTCGAGGGCGCGGTAGAGCTCGTCGACCGTGTGAGGGCGGAAGGCGTTGAGCACCTCCGGACGGTCGAACGCGACCCGGACCACACCCGACTCCGGGCGCGGGCGACCCTCGACGTGGCGGCGGCGATGGTAGGTGATGTCGGTGAAGTCGAAGCCCGGGACGACGTCCCACTCGCTCGGGTCGAAGATCTCGCTGCTCACGAGTCCAGACCCTAGCGGGCGGTTAGGGTCGCTCCATGCCCGTCCCGCCCTACGTCGCCCACCTGCGGACCATGGTGGGGCAGCAGCTGCTCTGGCTGCCGGGGGCGACCGCTGTGGTGCTGCGTCCCACGGCGGACGGCCGCGGAGGCCCTGAGGAGGTGCTGCTCATCAGGCGAAGCGACAGCGGCGAGTGGGCTCCGATCACCGGGATCGTCGACCCCGGCGAGGACCCGCACGTGACGGCGGAGCGCGAGGCCCTGGAGGAGGCGTCGGTCGTCGTCGAGGTCGAACGCCTCGTGTGGGTGTCGGCCGGGCAGCCGGTGCGACACCCCAACGGCGACGTGGCGCAGTATCTCGACCACACCTTCCGCTGCCGCTGGCTGTCGGGGGAGGCGCGTCCCGGGGACGACGAGGCGAGCGAGGCTCGGTGGTTCCGGCTGGACGCCCTGCCGGAGATGCGCCAGCACTTCCGCGAGCGGATCGCGTGCGCCGTCGACGACGGGCGCGAGGTCCGGCTGGGCGCCGCGCGGCGCCGCACCGAGCGGGCACCGGGGTCATGACACGTGTCGCAGGTGGAGCTCGAGGTCCTGCGCCTGCGCCTCCCGAGTGACCGCCTGGGCCTCGGCGGCCCGAGCGGCGTCACGCAGGGAGACGATCTCGCGCCGCGTCCGCGAGAGGAGCAGGTCCGTCCGGGACAGCGGCTCCAGCTCGATGAGCCCGTGGGGCCGACGGACCCACGGCGGCTGAGGGGCCCCGAGGAGCCGAATGACCGCCTGCGCCCTCGAGGTCGGGAAGGACGCCAGCCCGAGGCGGGTGGTGAGCTCCTTCTGGGTCACCGGCCCCATCGGCGGCTTGAGGCCGTTGGCCTTGAGGACGAGCCAGCACACCACCGCCGCGACCTGCGCGGGGTCGGTCGCCGGGGAGCCGCGGAACACCTCGAGGCCCACGTCGGCCAGCGCGCGGCGGAAGGCCGTGCGCAGCTCCGAGTCGAAGCGCTCCTCGGCAAGCAGGTCGAGCTGGCTCACGGCCCGGCGAAAGCGGGCAACGACGTCGCCGTCCCCGACGGCACCCTCGGGGAGCTGGAAGTCCTCGTCCGGCAGGCTCTCCGTGGTCAGGGTGGCGAGCGCCTCGGCGCCGCCGACGACGTGCTCGAGCCACTGGAGGGTGGCCACCCACGGCCGCGGCTCAGACGGTCGTGGTGGCTCCTCGCGCCAGGGCCGCCGCGAGCGGTCCACCCTGGGGTCGTGCCGCCACGGCGAGTCCCACAGCGACTCGTCCCACGCGTCGACGACGCGGCCGTCGACGAGGACGACGTAGGAGACGGTGCGATCAGGTGCAGCCGAGGGGCCCGGGGACCAGCGGGCGGCCACGGGGTCGTCGTCGTGGTCGCCGACCGGCCAGGGGTCGTCCGTCCAGCTGGAAGCCTCCATCGCGTCGCCTTTCGTCGTGCCGTCGGGTGATGGTCCGACTCTCCCCGCCGGCTCACGCCACCGTCGTCGCCCGCGTCCCGGCTGTGGACAGCGGCCGTCGAGTCAGGGGGATGTGGATACCGGCTCCGGCCGCCTCGCCGCGTCGGCAAGGATGGGGCAACCCGAACACGCCGAGCAGCGGAGGCCCGATGCCCACCCAGACGTCCACCACGATCACGCCACCGGACCAGCGGGTCCACGCGGAGGCCGTCGAGCGCCTTGACGGCCTCGCCAAGCCGCTCGGAGCCCTGGGCCGGCTGGAGGCGGTCGGCGCGTGGCTGGCCGCCTGCCAGGGTGTCTGCCCGCCCGAGCCGATCGAGCACGTCAGGGCCGTCGTCCTCGCCGGCGACCACGGCGTCACCCGGTCCGGGGTGTCCGCCTACCCGGCCGAGGTGACGGCCGCGATGGTGCACGCCTTCGTCGCGGGAGTGGCTGGGGTCAGCGTGCTCGCCCGGCAGCACGGTGCGACGGTGCGGGTCCTCGACATCGCGGTCGACGCCGACCTGTCCAGCGCCCCGGCCGACGTGACCGCGCACAAGCTGACCAGGTCGTCGGGGTCCATCGACGTGACCGACGCGGTCAGCCGCGACCTGGTCGAGCGGGCCCTCGTCGTGGGCGCGGAGATCGCCGACGTCGAGGTCGACGCCGGTGCCCAGCTGCTCGTCCTCGGTGACATGGGCATCGGCAACACGACCCCGTCGGCAGCGCTCATCGCAGCGACACTGGGGCTCGGCGCCGAGGACGTCATCGGCCGAGGCACCGGGATCGACGACGCGGCGCACGCCCGCAAGCTGGAGGTCCTCACCCGGGCGCTGGCCCGGGCCTGCGACGGTGACGGGAGGGTTGAGGACCCCGTCCAGCGACTCGCGGCCCTCGGCTCGGCAGACCTGGCGGTGGGGGTCGGCTTCCTCGCCCAGGCGGCACGACGTGGGGTGCCGGTGCTCCTCGACGGGGTCATCGCGTGCGCCGAGGCTCTCGTCGCCGCGGACGTCGCCCCCGGTGCCCAGGCGTGGTTCCTCGCCGGCCACCGCTCCACCGAGCCGGCGCAGGGGCACGCCCTTGCGGCCCTCGACCTGGAGCCGCTCCTCGACCTCGGCCTGCGGCTGGGCGAGGGGTCCGGCTCGATGGCCGCCGTCCCGCTCGTCCGCTCCGCTGCCCTGCTGATGAGGGAGATGGCCCTGCTCGCCGATCTCGTCGGCCCCTGACCGGTTCGGTCGCACTCTCGGTCATGATGTGGGGGTGGTGACCGACCTGCCCCCCCTCGCTGCGCTCCTCGAGCGCGCGCACGTCGTCTCGATCCCGATGCGAGTGCGTTTCCGCGGTCTGGGGGAGCGGGAGGCACTCCTCTTCGAGGGCCCTTCCGGTTGGGGTGAGTTCGCGCCGTTCACCGAGTACGGCGACGAGGAGTCGGCGCGTTGGCTCGCGGCCGCGATCGAAGAGGCGCACTCCACCCGGCCGACGCCCGTGCGCACCGTCGTCCCCGTCAACGCCACGGTGCCCGCCGTCGCCCCGGACCGGGTGCCGGAGGTGCTCGCCCGGTTCGACGGGTGCACCACGGCGAAGGTCAAGGTCGCCGAGCGCGGGCAGGGCCTGCTCGACGACCTGGACCGCATCGCCGCCGTCCGGGACGCCATGGGTCCGCACGCGCGGATCCGGATCGATGCCAACGGAGCGTGGGACGTCGAGACGGCCACGGAGGCACTGAGGAGGTCAGCGGCATACGGCATCGAGTACGCCGAGCAGCCCTGTGCCACCGTCGACGAGCTCGCCGAGCTCCGGGTCGTCTTGGCCCGCAACGGGATCGACGTCCCGGTGGCCGCGGACGAGTCGATCCGCAGGGCGGAGGACCCGCTGCTCGTCGCCGCCAAGGAGGCGGCTGACCTCATCGTCGTCAAGGTCGCCCCGCTCGGGGGCGTCTCCGCTGCCCTGGACATCGTGGCGGCCTGCGGCCTGCCGGCGGTGGTCTCCTCGGCCCTCGACACGAGCGTCGGGATCTCCGCGGGAGTCGCGCTGGCAGCAGCCCTCCCGGGCCTGGACCACGCCTGCGGCCTGGGCACGGTCGGCCTCTTCGTCAGCGACGTCGCGGCGGACCCCCTGCGGCCTCGCGGAGGCGTCCTGCACCCGCGACGCGTCACGCCCGACGTCGAGGCCCTCACCCGGCTCGCCGCCCGCCCTGACCGGCGGCAGTGGTGGCTCGAGCGCCTCGCCCGCTGCCATGCCGTTCTCGTGGCCGCGGAGGTGGACCGATGATCACGGCCTGCCTCAACGGCGACCGGGCTCCCCGTGCCCACCCGCGCCTGCCGGTCACCCCCGACGCAGTGGCTCGCGCCACCCGCGGCGTCGTCGACGCGGGCGCCTTCATGGTGCACGTGCACCCGCGCGACGAGCAGGGGCGGGAGTCGCTGGAGGTCGACCACGTGCTCGCGACGGTCGGCGCCATCCGCTCGCTGGTCCCCGACGTGCGCATCAGCGTCACGACGCGGGACGGGATCGCGGACGACGACCGGGAGAAGCTCGCGCGGGTGCAGGCCTGGCCGGGGCCCGACCAGGGAGGCCCGGACTGCGCCACCGTCAACTGGCACGAGCCCAGCGCCGTCCGAGTCGCGGGACTGCTGCGCACCAACGGAATCGGCGTCGAGGCCGGCATCTGGACGCCGCACGCCGCGACCGCTTTCGTCTCGACGAACTGGCCGTGGCAGGTGGAGCGAGTCCTCGTCGAGGTGATCCCCGGGCACACCCGCGGCAGCGACGGCCTGTGGGCGGCCGAGCGGGTTCTCGCGGCGCTGGGGATGTCCGCGGCGCCCGTCCTCGTCCACGGTGAGCACGCCTGGGCCTGGCCGGTGCTGCGCTGGGCGCAGCGCTCCGGCTATGACGTCCGCATCGGGCTCGAGGACACCCTCGTGCTCCCCACCGGGCGGGAGGCCCGCGACAACACCGAGCTCGTGGCGGAGGCGCTGAGGTCCGGAGGCGGGGCACCGACCCAGTGGCCGGTGCCAGACCCGTTGTGAGTCAGAGGGCGGCCGCGAGCGCTCGCAGGTGGTCGGCCTCCGCTCGCCGCTCCGCTCGCGACACGGGAACCTCGATGAGCCGTATGCCGCTGGGCTCGCTCCGCAGGGCGGTGGCGAGCCGCTCGGGCTGGCTGATGAGTTCGTGGGCGATGCCGTGCGCGCGGCAGAGGGCACCGAGGTCGGTGTGGTGCGCGGTCCCGAAGACGCGCTCGAAGGCGGGCGCGTAGGGAGGGGCTCCCTGCTCGAGCCCGGCGAAGATCGCCCCGCCGTCGTCGTTGAGCACGACGAAGGTGAGGTCCGGGCGGGGCTCGTCCGGACCGATGAGCAGACCGTTGGCGTCGTGCAGGAGCGTCAGGTCGCCGAGGTAGGCGATGCTGCGTGATGCGCTGGGGCGACCGAGGGCGACGCCGACGGCGGTCGAGACCGTGCCGTCGATGCCGGCGAGGCCACGGTTGCCGACGACGAAGCGGTGCTCGTGCGGCGGCCACGGGCGGCCCATGACGTCGAGGTCCCGGACGACGTTGGACGAGCCGAGGACGAGGGTCGTGTGCGGGCCCACCGCGTCGGCGACGACCGACGCGATGGCCAGGGGTGAGCCGGGGCGGTCGGTGAGGACGTCGTCGATCGCGGCGGCCAGCCTCCGGTCCGCCCCCTGCCAGCGCGCGAACCACGTGGCGTCCTCGGCGTCGGGGCCGGCGTCGCCGCGGGCGCCGTCGGCACGCGCGGCCACGGTCGGGACGTCGTCGAGGACCCGTGCCACGCGAGCGGGGTCGGTGGCCGTGCCCGAGCGGTCGCGCACCGCGAGGATCTCGAGCGTCGGGTCGCTGATCAGCCCGGTCACCGGCCGGGACAGCGTCGGGTGCCCGACGACGACGACCCGCTCGATGTCGGCGCGCAGCGACGTGCCGAGCAGGAGCCGATGGGTGCGGATCGCGTGGTGGCCGACGCGCGCCCCGGACGTCGGCTCCGCGAGCAGCGGCCAGTCGCCGGCCTCGGCGAGCAGGCGGGCGGCCGGGCCCGCGCCGTCACCCGCGACGACGACGGTCCGTGGTCCTCGGGGCAGCACCACGGGGTCCGACACGTCTGCCGCCTCGGACGGGGAGGTCGTGACGGAGGATGGGGAGGTCGTGACGGAGGATCCAGACGGGGTGTCGGGACGGGACCACCAGGTGGCCGGGTCCACGTCGGCAGGCATGAGGTCGCCGTCCAGCTGGAGGTTGAGCTGGGTCGGCCCGGGCCGGCGGCAGGCGGCGGCGGCCGCGTCGGAGATGTCGTCGACGGCCCGTGGACCCGCAGCCAGGTCATGGCACGGCGCGAACGTCCCGAAGAGTCCCGCCTGCGCCGTCGTCTGGTTGGCCCCGGTCCCGCGCAGTCGCTCCGGCCGGTCCGCGGAGACGACGACGAGCGGCACACCCGTGTGGTGGGCCTCCATGACGGCCGGGAACAGGTTGCCGACCGCCGTGCCCGAGGTCGTCACCACCGCGACGGGCCGGCGAGATCCCTTGGCCAGCCCGAGCGCGAGGAAGCCCGCGGACCGCTCGTCGACCCGGACGTGCAGCCGCAGGTCCCCGACGGTGTCGGCGCGGTGGAGGACGAGAGCCAACGGCGCCGACCGGGATCCCGGTGCGAGGACGACGTCGCGGACCCCGTGCACCCACAACGCCTGCACGAGGGCCAGCGACAGCGCGTGGGCACCCGGGGCTGGGAGCGAGCTCAGCGGCATACGGCCACGATCACTCGCTCGTCAGCGCGTCACGCATCGGGATGAGCTTGGCGTTCGACTCGGCCACCTCGGACTCGGGGTCGGAGCCGGCGACGATGCCGCACCCTGCGTACAGCCGGATCGTCCTGGGGTCGTCGGGGAGGAGGGCGCCGCTGCGGAGCGCGATGCCCCACGCGCCGTCCCCCCCGGCGTCCATCCAGCCGACCGGTCCGGCGTAGCGTCCCCGGTCCATGTGCTCGAGCTCGCCGATCAGCGCGACGGCCTGCGCGGTCGGGGTGCCCCCGACCGCTGCCGACGGGTGGAGCGAGGCCGCGAGGGTCAGGGAGGAGGCGTCGTCCGCACTGACCGCGGCGACGTCGGTGGCGAGATGCATGACGTTGGGCAGGTGGAGGACGAACGGCGCCTCCGGGACGTTCATCGACGAGCAGTGCGGGGCGAGGGCCTCGGCGACGGAGCGGACGGCGTACTCGTGCTCCTCGAGGTCCTTCGACGACCTGGCGAGCGAGGCCGCGAGGGCGAGGTCCGCCTCGTCGTCGCCGGTCCGGCGGATCGTGCCCGCGAGGACCCGGGAGGTGATCAGCCCCTGGTCCCGACGGACGAGCAGCTCAGGCGTCGCGCCGAGCAGCCCCGACACGGCGAAGACCCAGGTGTTCTCGTAGCGCTCAGCGAGCCGACGCAGCACCCATCGTTGGTCGATCGGCTCCTTCGCCGTGGCGATGAGGTCCCGGGCGAGCACGACCTTGTCGAGCGCACCGGAGCTGATCCGCTGCACGGCCTCGGCCACGGCGTGGGCGTAGTCGCTCGGCGAGACGGAGCCGTCGGCGAAGGTGACCCCGACCGGCGACGGGGGCTCCGGTGCGACGGCGGGGGTCTCGAGTGGGCGCAGCTGCGGCTCGAGGGTCACCGAGGTCACCCACGTCCGGCCGTCGCGTCGGCCCACGATGGTCGAGGGCACGACGAGGCGGGCCGGCTCGGCGGAGTCGTCCGCGAAGGGGAAGGAGCCGAAGCACACGAGGCCGGTGCCGGGAACGCCGACCTCGTCGCGGACCACCGCCCGCGCGGCCACCGACCGCCACCACGCCTCCGCCTCGCGGAACCGGCCGGGTCCACCGGCCGAGAAGTCGACCGCCGTGCCCCACCCGACGAGTCCGTCCCCGCGACGGACCCACGAGACGACGGGGGCTGAATCGCCTGCATCCCCCGCGCCGGGCAGGTAGGCCAGCAGCGGTTCGTCCGAGTCGAGGGGCACGGTCCGGACGATGACCGCGGGTGCGACCGACACGGTCGACACGGTCGACACGGTCGATGCCGCCGACGCGGTCGATGCGGTCGACGCGGCGGGTGCCTCGGGGACAGGGAGCGATGACATCGCCCGTAACTCTACGACCGCCCGGCCCGGTCCGACGCCATCGCCGGCCCCCGGTGCGACCAGCACCACACCGGGCACCGAGCAGCACCCCGGCCGCTGACGCCGGTGTGTCATGAGCAGCCCGGTGCGCCGGGGACCCGGGATGGGAGGATGGCTCCATGACTCGTGCCCAGCTCGACAAGAAGCCCGTCGACGTCGCGTCGATGTTCGACACCGTCGCCGAGAAGTACGACCTCACCAACGACGTCATGACGGCGGGGATCGACCGGCTCTGGCGGCGCGCGGTCGTCAAGGCGGTCGGCGCCCAGCGGGGCGAGCGCATCCTCGACATCGCGGCCGGCACCGGGACCTCGAGCGAGCCTTGGGCGGACCGGGAGATCGAGGTCGTGCCCGCCGACTTCAGCCTCGGGATGCTGCGCGTCGGGCGGCGCCGCCGACCCGACATGGCCTTCACCGCCGCCGACGCGATGAGACTGCCCTTCGCCGACGCCAGCTTCGACGTCGTCACGATGAGCTACGGGCTGCGCAACGTCGCCGACATGGACCGGGCGCTGGGGGAGTTCCTCCGCGTCACGAAGCCGGGCGGCCGCCTCGTCATCTGCGAGTTCAGCCAGCCGGTCAACCGCGTCGTGCGCAACCTCTACGGCAACGTCGTCCTCCGGGTGCTTCCGGGCATCGCGCGGCGCACCGCGAGCAACCCGGAGTCCTACGTCTACCTCGCCGAGTCGATCCGCGAGTGGCCGCCACAGGGCGAGCTCGCCCGCCGGATCGAGCAGGCCGGCTGGTCCGGCGTCGCCTGGCGCAACCTGACCGGGGGCATCGTGGCGCTCCACACCGCCGTGAAGCGATGACGCCAGTCGCGCCGGCCTCCCCGGGCTGGGTTAGGTACGCCTTATCTGACAAGTTCGAGCGGTCCGGAGTAGGGTGCTCGAGAGTTCGTGAACCGATTCACAAGCAGCGCGCGCAAGCATTCGGAACCTGCAGGGAGCCATGAGCACTACGAATGTCGACACGGCTGACGTCATCGTCGTCGGAGCCGGTCCCGGAGGATCTGCCACCGCCGCATACCTCGCGATGGCGGGCATCGACGTGCTGCTCCTCGAGAAGACGCACTTCCCCCGCGAGAAGGTCTGCGGTGACGGCCTCACGCCGCGCGCGGTCCGCGAGCTGATCAACCTCGGCATCCCGACCCCCGAGGCCGACGGCTGGATCCGCAACAAGGGCCTGCGCATCATCGGCGCCGGCATGCGCCTCCAGCTCGACTGGCCCGAGAACGCCGCGTTCCCGCCCTACGGCCTGGTCCGGACGCGGATGGACTTCGACGACATCCTCGCGCAGCACGCTGTCAAGAACGGCGCCCGCCTCGTGCAGGGCTGCAACGTCACCGGCCCGATCACCGACGCCCGCGGCGCGATCGTCGGCGTCACTGCCAAGGGTGTCGACGAGGCCGGCCGCGCGACCGGGGAGACGCACGAGTACCGCGCGCCGCTCGTCGTCGCCGCCGACGGCAACTCCAGCCGCCTCTCCCTCGCGATGGGCCGCGAGAAGCGCGACGACCGCCCGATGGGGGTCGCCGTCCGCACCTACTACACGAGTCCGCGCACCGACGACGACTACCTCGAGTCGTGGCTCGAGCTCTGGGCCAAGGACCCGTCCGGCAAGGACGTGCTCCTGCCCGGCTACGGCTGGATCTTCGGCGTCGGCGACGGCACCAGCAACGTCGGCCTGGGCATCCTCAACACGTCCAAGGCCTTCGGCAACGTCGACTACAAGGACGTCATGCGT
Source organism: Intrasporangium sp. DVR (assembly GCF_040365325.1). Lineage (NCBI taxonomy): Bacteria > Bacillati > Actinomycetota > Actinomycetes > Micrococcales > Intrasporangiaceae > Intrasporangium > Intrasporangium sp. DVR. The sequence goes on from NZ_BAABZW010000003.1 coordinate 120,421, forward strand.
CGGTGGGTCGCGACGATGCCCGAGGAGTGGACCTACAACGACGACACGATGACGCAGCCGATCCGTGGGGCAGCCCTGCCGATGGGCTTCAACCGGCAGCCGCACTACGCCGACGGTCTGCTCCTCGTCGGTGACTCCGGCGGCATGGTCAACCCCTTCAACGGCGAGGGCATCGCCTACGCGATGGAGTCCGGCCGGACCGCGGCCGAGGTCGTCGCCCATGCCTTCGCCCGGGCGGACGTGGCCAGCCGCGAGCGGGTCCTCCAGTCCTACAACACCAGGATGAAGCAGGACCTCGGCGGCTACTACACGCTCGGTCGGCACTTCGCGACGATCATCGGCAACCCCGAGGTGATGCGCCTCGCGACGAAGTACGGCCTGCCGCGCACGACGCTGATGAAGTTCCTCCTCAAGATCATGGCCAACCTGGCCGAGCCCGGTGGCAGAGGTGCGAGCGACCGCATCATCAACGCCCTGTCGAAGATCGCGCCGGACGCATGACGACAGCCGTGCCGTATGCCGCTGGGCCGGCTGTCCGAGGGACCGCGCGCCCCGGTGTGGGGTGGAGTTTGTGACCCGGAGCACAATCGTCTCCGACGCCCCTAGGATGGGTGCGCCGAGCACTGTCAGCCAGGGTGGCCACCGTCGCCGCCGCTGCCACGACCGAAAGGCATGTGACCGAGGATGAACCCGTACGTCCCGATCCTGTTCATGTTGGGGCTCGGCTTCGCATTCGCCGCGTTGTCCGTGGGTGCCTCCCTCGTCATCGGCCCGAAGCGCTACAACCGGGCCAAGCTCGAGGCCTACGAGTGCGGCATCCAGCCGACGCCCCATCCGGCCGGCGGCGGTCGGGTGCCGATCAAGTACTACCTGACGGCGATGCTCTTCATCGTCTTCGACATCGAGTCGGTCTTCCTCTATCCGTTCGCGGTCGCGTTCAACCGGCTCGGGCTCTTCGCGCTCGTCGAGATGGTCCTGTTCATCCTCACCGTCTTCGTCGCGTACGCGTACGTCTGGCGGCGGGGCGGGCTCGAGTGGGACTGAGCGACAGCGTGGGCCACGGAGTGGAGCACCCAGTGGAACGGGCCGAGCCCGAGCGAGCACGAAGGACATAGGAGAAACCATGGGAATCGAAGAGAAGCTGCCAGCCGGATTCCTGCTCTCGACCGTCGAAGGGCTCGCCGGCTACATGCGCAAGGCGTCGATGTGGCCGGTCACCTTCGGCCTCGCCTGCTGCGCGATCGAGATGATGGCCGTCGGCACGCCGGACTACGACATCGCCCGCTTCGGCATGGAGCGCTTCTCGGCGACGCCGCGCCAGGCCGACCTGATGATCGTCGCCGGCCGGGTCAGCCAGAAGATGGCACCCGTCGTGCGGCAGGTCTATGACCAGATGCCCAACCCCAAGTGGGTCATCTCGATGGGGGTGTGCGCGAGCTCCGGCGGGATGTTCAACAACTACGCGATCGTCCAGGGCGTCGACCACATCATCCCGGTCGACATCTATCTGCCCGGGTGCCCGCCCCGTCCGCAGATGCTGCTCAACGCGATCATCGAGCTGCACAAGCAGGTCCAGAGCATGCCGCTCGGCGTCAACCGCGAGACCGCCGCACGTGCGGCCGAGGAAGCCGCCCTGCAGGCGACGCCGACGCACCAGATGAAGGGGCTCCTCGCATGAGTGACGACGTGGCGAAGGGCGACGTGGCCACGGGGGTCGAGAAGACCCAGGAGAGTGGCCTGACGCCGAGCGAGATCGAGCTGACGCGGGCGGCCTCGGCGGGCGCCGAGCCGGGCGAGACGACGCCCAAGGTCGTCGGCTACCGGCAGGGCATGTTCGGTGCGAAGCAGGGCGGCGACACGTCTGGCTACGGCCTGCTCCGGCGTCCCGTCCTCGTCGCGGGGGAGACCTCGCGGCCCTACGGTGGCTACTTCGACGAGATCGCCGACGCGCTCGAGCGGGCGCTCGTCGGCGGCAGCGCCTCCTTCGGCGAGGCCGTCGCCGCGGTTGTCGTCGACCGTGACGAGATGACCATCAACGTCCACCGCGAGCACCTCGTCGCCGTGGCGCGCGCCCTGCGGGACGACCCCGCTCTCCGCTTCGAGATCTGCACCGGGGTGTCCGGAGTGCACTACCCCGACCGCGTCGGCGAGGAGCTGCACGCCGTCTACCACTTCCTGTCGATCACCCACGGCAGCAGGCGAGTCCGCGTCGAGGTGTCCTGCCCCGACGACGACCGGCACATCCCCTCGATCGTCGAGGTCTACCCCGCCAACGACTGGCACGAGCGCGAGACGTGGGACATGTTCGGGATCGAGTTCGACGGACACCCGGCCCTGACCCGAGTCCTCATGCCCGACGACTGGCCGGGCCACCCACAGCGCAAGGACTACCCGCTCGGCGGCATCCCCGTCGAGTACAAGGGCGCGACGGTCCCCCCGCCGGACCAGCGGAGGTCGTACAACTGATGAGCACCAACGCCAACACCAACGCCAACACCGACACCGACACCAACAGCGACGAGACGGTGCACGGCACCAGCCCGGGGCTCGACCCGCGCCTCGGCGCCGACCCCTACGCGACGGCTCCGGCCGACGAGGCCGCCGCCGGTGACGCGGCCGTCTTCAACGCGTCCGGCGGGGACTGGGACGACCTCGTCGACGAGGCCACTGCCCTCCACGAGGAGCGGATCGTCGTCAACATGGGCCCGCAGCACCCGTCGACTCACGGTGTCCTGCGGCTCATCCTCGAGCTCGACGGCGAGACGGTCACCGAGGCCCGCGCCGGTGTCGGCTACCTGCACACGGGCATCGAGAAGAACATGGAGTTCCGCAACTGGGTGCAGGGCGTCACGTTCTGCACGCGGATGGACTACCTGACTCCCATGTTCCAGGAGACCGCATACTGCCTGGCGATCGAGAAGCTCCTCGGCATCACCGACGACATCCCTGAGCGAGCCAGCGTCCTGCGGGTGCTCATGATGGAGCTGACCCGCATCAGCTCCCACCTCGTGTGTATCGGCACGGGCGGCATGGAGATGGGCGCGACGACGGTCATGACCGTCGGCTTCCGCGAACGCGAGCGGATCCTGCGCATCTTCGAGATGGTGACCGGCCTGCGGATGAACAACGCCTACATCCGCCCCGGCGGCGTCGCCCAGGACCTGCCTCCAGGTGCCATCGACGCGCTGCGCGAGCTGGTGCCGGCGCTGCAGCGCGGCATCGGTGAGCTCGAGGCCCTGGTCAACGAGAACCCGATCGTCAAGGGCCGGATGGTCGACGTCGGCATCCTCAGCCTGGCCGGCTGCATGGCGCTCGGCGTCACCGGCCCCATCCTGCGGTCGACCGGTCTGCCGCACGACCTGCGCAAGGCCGCGCCGTACTGCGGCTACGAGACCTACGACTTCGACGTCATCACCCGGACCAGCTCCGACGCCTACGGGCGCATGCGGATCCGGCTGGACGAGATGTACGAGTCGCTCAAGATCGTCGAGCAGTGCACCGACCGGCTCCAGGCGACCGAGGGAAGCCAGGGCGCCGTCATGGTCGAGGACAAGAAGATCGCCTGGCCGGCGCAGCTGGCGCTCGGGGGCGATGGTCTCGGCAACAGCCTCGACCACATCCGCGAGATCATGGGCACCTCCATGGAGTCACTCATCCACCACTTCAAGCTGGTGACCGAGGGCTTCCGGGTCCCGCCCGGCCAGGCCTACGTCGCGGTCGAGTCCGCCAAGGGCGAGCTGGGCTGCCACCTCGTGTCCGAGGGCGGCACCCGCCCCTACCGGGCCCACTTCCGAGACCCGAGCTTCAACAACCTGCAGGCCGTCGCCGCGATGTGTGAGGGCGGCCAGCTGGGCGACGTCATCGTCGCCGTGGCCTCGATCGATCCCGTGATGGGAGGAGTGGACCGATGAGCGGCAACGACACGTCCCACGCCTCCGGGCACCTGCACCTGCGCCCGGAGTCGAAGGAGCCGTACGCCCCGGATGTCCTGGAGGGGCTGCGCGCCGACGCTGCCGAGGTCATCGCGCGCTACCCGCAGAAACGGTCTGCGCTGCTGCCGCTGCTGCACCTCGTGCAGTCCGTGGACGGCTACGTCACCGGCCGCGGCGTGTCCCTCTGCGCGGAGCTGCTCGACCTCACCGAGGCCGAGGTCAGCGGCGTGGCGACCTTCTACACCCAGTACAAGCGCCACCCCAACGGCGAGTACACCGTCGGGGTCTGCACCAACACGCTCTGCGCCATCATGGGCGGCGACCAGATCTTCGACACGGTCTCCCAGCACCTGGGCGTCGGCCACGACGAGACGACCCCGGACGGCAAGATCACCCTCGAGCGGATCGAGTGCAACGCGGCGTGCGACTACGCGCCGGTCGTCATGACCAACTGGGAGTTCTTCGACAACCAGACGCCCGAGAGCACGGTGGCGCTCGTCGACGACCTGCGCGCCGGCAAGGAGGTCGCACCCACGCGCGGCCCCGACCGGGTGTGCACCTTCAAGCAGGTCTCCCGCGTCCTGGCCGGGTTCTCCGACGGCCTGGCCGACCAGGGCCCCGGCGCGGGTCCGGCCTCGCTGCTCGGCCTGCGCATCGCCAAGGAGCGCGGCTGGACGGCCCCCGGCGCCGACGGCGACTCGTCCGACGGTGCAGCCACGGACGGGAAGGACGGCTCGAAGTGACCGGCACGCTGACCCCGATCCTCACGAAGTTCTGGGACGACCCGCAGTCCTGGACGCTCGCGACCTACGAGCGCAACAACGGCTACCGGGCGCTGCGCAAGGCGCTCGACATGGCGCCTGCCGACGTGCTCGGAGCCGTCAAGGACTCGAGCATCCGGGGCCGTGGTGGCGCCGGGTTCCCCACCGGCCTCAAGTGGTCCTTCATGAGCCCGCCCGACGGCGGCCCGCGCTACCTCGTCGTCAACGCCGACGAGTCCGAGCCGGGCACGTGCAAGGACATCCCGCTCATGATGGCCAACCCGCACGCGCTCATCGAGGGCGTCATCATCAGCTCCTACGCGATCGGCTGCGAGCACGCCTTCATCTACCTGCGCGGTGAGGTCGTCCACGTCTACCGTCGCCTGCTGCGCGCCGTCGAGGAGGCCCGCGCCGCCGGCTACCTCGGCGACGACGTCGGGGGCAAGGGCGTCACGGTCAACATCACCGTCCATGCCGGCGCAGGCGCCTACATCTGCGGCGAGGAGACCGCGCTGCTCGACTCGCTCGAGGGCCGTCGGGGCCAGCCGCGCCTCAAGCCGCCGTTCCCGGGCGCAGCCGGCCTCTACGCCCGGCCGACCTCGGTCAACAACGTCGAGTCCATCGCCTCGGTGCCGGGGATCATCCTCGAGGGACCGGACTGGTTCAAGGGCATGGGCACCGAGAAGTCCACCGGCTTCGGCATCTTCAGCCTCTCGGGCCACGTCGCCAACCCCGGCCAGTTCGAGGCTCCGCTCGGCATCACGATGCGCGAGCTGATCGACCTCGCCGGAGGCATGCGCCAGGGCCACAAGCTGAAGTTCTGGACGCCGGGCGGGTCCTCCACGCCGATCTTCACCGAGGAGCACCTCGACGTGCCGCTCGACTTCGACTCGGTCGCCGCGGCCGGTTCGATGCTCGGCACCCGGGCTCTGCAGGTCTTCGACGAGACGGTCTCCGTCGTCCGCGCCGTGTCGCGCTGGACCGACTTCTACGCCCACGAGTCCTGCGGGAAGTGCACGCCGTGCCGTGAGGGCACGTGGTGGCTGCGCCAGATCATGACCCGCATCGAGAACGGCAAAGGCACGCAGGACGACATCGACAAGCTCGTCGACATCTGCGACAACATCCTGGGCCGCAGCTTCTGCGCCCTCGGTGACGCGGCGACCAGCCCGATCACCTCGGCCGTCAAGTACTTCCGCGAGGAGTTCGAGGCCGGCATGCACACCCCGGCCCACGTGCTCTTCCCGCCGGAGAAGTCGGTCCTCTACGAAGTCCAGACCAAGGAGTCCAGCGGGATGGTGACTGCATGACTGCCACCTCGACCAATGCCGCCGCGTCCGGGGCGGGCGCGGGGGCCCCGGCCAACCCGGACCTCGTCGGCCTGACGATCGACGGGGTCGACGTCAGCGTGCCCAAGGGCACGCTCGTCATCCGCGCCGCGGAGACGATCGGTATCGAGATCCCCCGCTTCTGCGACCACCCGCTCCTCGAGCCGGTCGGCGCCTGTCGCCAGTGCCTCGTCGACGTCGCCCTGCCGGACAAGGAGGGCGTGCCGCGGGCGATGCCGAAGCCGCAGGCCTCGTGCACGATGACCGTGTCTCCGGGCATGGTCGTCAACACCCAGCACAGCTCGCCCGTCGCGGACAAGGCCCAGCAGGGGGTCATGGAGCTGCTGCTCATCAACCACCCGCTCGACTGCCCGGTGTGTGACAAGGGCGGCGAGTGCCCCCTGCAGAACCAGGCGATGAGCAACGGCCGGGCGGTGTCCCGCTTCGAGGACGTCAAGCGGACCTACCCCAAGCCGATCAACATCTCCTCGCAGGTCCTGCTCGACCGTGAGCGCTGCGTCCTCTGCGCCCGCTGCACCCGCTTCTCCGACCAGATCGCGGGTGACCCGTTCATCGCGCTCGTCGAGCGAGGCGCCCTGCAGCAGGTGGGCATCTACGAGGAGCAGCCCTTCGAGAGCTACTTCTCCGGCAACACCGTCCAGATCTGCCCGGTCGGCGCGTTGACCGGCGCCGCCTACCGTTTCCGCAGCCGCCCGTTCGACCTCGTGTCGACGCCGTCGGTCTGCGAGCACTGCGCCAGCGGCTGCGCCATCCGCACCGACCACCGTCGTGGCGTCGTCCTGCGCCGGATGGCCCTGAACGACCCCGCGGTCAACGAGGAGTGGAACTGCGACAAGGGCCGCTGGGCGTTCACCTACGCCACGCAGCCCGACCGCCTCGAGTTCCCGATGGTGCGTCAGGCGAACGGCGAGCTCAAGGCCGTCGGGTGGCCCGAGGCGCTCGCCGCCGCTGCCGCCGGGTTGGCGCGGTCCACGGCTTCCGGCGTGCTCGTCGGCGGACGCGTCTCGACCGAGGACGCCTACGCCTACGCCAAGTTCGCCCGCGTCGTGCTGGGCACCAACGACGTCGACTTCCGCACGCGTCCCCACTCGGCGGAGGAGGTCGCCTTCCTCGCGGAGCACGTCGCGGCGACCGGTCCCGAGGGTGGGGCGGTGACCTACGCCGACCTCGAGCAGGCCGGCACGGTCCTGCTCGTCGGATTCGAGCCCGAGGACGAGAGCCCGATCGTCTTCCTGCGCCTGCGCAAGGCGTTCCGCCGCCACCAGACCACGGTGTATGCCGCTGGGCCGGCTCCCACCCGTGGGCTGGCCAAGATGGGTGGCACCCTCATCCCGACGGTGCCCGGGCAGGAAGCCGCCGTGCTGCGCGACCTGCGCTCGAGCGACGTCGGCGCCGCGGCCCGAGACGGCCTCGCCGACCGTGGGGTCATCCTCGTCGGCGAGCGGGCGGCCACGTCGCCCGGCGCCCTCGCCGCAGTGGCCCAGCTCGCCGCCGAGACCGGTGCCCGGCTCGCCTGGGTGCCGCGCCGCGCCGGTGAGCGTGGCGCGCTCGAGGCCGGAGCGCTCGGTGCGCTCCTTCCCGGCGGCCGGCCGACGACCGATGCAGCAGCGCGTGGCGAGGTGGCCGCGGTCTGGGAGGTCGACTCGCTGCCCGACGCCCCGGCCCGTGACACCGCCGGCATCATCGCGGCGGCCGCGTCCGGAGAGCTGGACGCCCTCGTCGTCGGTGGCGTCGACCCGGCCGACCTGGGACTGGCCGACACCCGCAACGCCCTCGAGAAGGCCTTCGTCGTCTCGCTCGAGATCCGCGAGTCGGCCGTCACCCAGCTCGCCGACGTCGTGCTGCCCGTGGCGGCCCAGGCCGAGAAGGCCGGCTCCTACGTCAACTGGGAGGGCCGCGTCCGGCCCTTCGAGAAGTCCTTCGACACCAACCACGTGAGCGACCACCGCGCCCTCGACATGCTGGCCGGGGAGCTCGGTCACTTCCTCGAGACGCGCACCACGGACCAGGTCCACGCGCAGTTCGAGGCGCTCGGCCCGTGGTCCGGGGCCCGAGGCGTGTCGGCCTCCGGTCAGGCCGCGGCAGCACCGGTCGCCGGCGACGGCCTGGGCGAGTACGTTCTCGCCACCTGGCCGACGCTGCTCGACCGGGGCCGGATGCAGGACGGCGAGCCCTTCCTGGCCGGCACCGCCCAGTCGCCCGTGGCGCGCCTGTCGGCCGCGTCCGCCGAGCGGCTCGGTGTCCCTGACGGCGGTGCCGTCACCGTGACCGGCCCCCGCGGCAGCGTCACCGTGCCCGCGCTCGTCACGGCGGGGATGGTCGACGGTGTCGTCTGGCTCCCCACGAACTCCAGGGGGGTCGCGGTCCGCGCCGGGCTCGGGTCCGAGGCCGGACACCGGGTGTCCGTCACCGCCGGAGGCGCCTCCCCTGACTCCGCCAACCTCGCAAAGGACGGTGTCGCATGACACTCAGCCCAGCGGCATACGGCATCGTCTCGGCGCTGCCGGCGACGGAGAACCCAGCAGCCGACTTCAGCGACACCCCGCTCTGGCTGTCGCTGATCAAGGCCGTCCTGATCTTCGTCTACCTGCTCGTCTCGACCCTCATCGTCATCTGGTTCGAGCGGCGCATCATCGGCCGGATGCAGCAACGGCCAGGCCCCAACCGCAACGGGCCGTTCGGGTTGCTGCAGACGCTCGCCGACGGGCTCAAGTCCATGCTCAAGGAGGACATCGCCCCCGCCAACGCCGAGAAGGTGATCTACCGGGCGGCGGCGATCCTGATGGCCACCGTGGCCTTCGTGTCCTTCTCCATCATCCCGATCGGCGGCACCGTCTCGCTGCTCGGCCACGTGACGCCGCTCCAGCTGACCGACGTGCCCGTCGCCGTGCTGCTCGTCCTCGCGGTGGCCTCGGTCGGTGTCTACGGCGTCGTCCTCGCCGGGTGGAGCTCGGGCTCGACCTACCCCCTCCTCGGTGGGCTGCGCTCGACGGCCCAGGTGATCTCCTACGAGATCGCGATGGGACTCTCGCTCGTCGCGGTCTTCCTCTACAGCGGCTCCATGTCGACGTCCCAGATCGTCGCCTCGCAGCGCTCGCTCTGGTACATCCTTCCGGCGTTCTTCAGCTTCGCCGTCTACGTGATCACCATGGTCGGCGAGACCAACCGTCTCCCCTTCGACCTCGCCGAGGGCGAGGGCGAGATCGTCGGCGGGTTCCACACCGAGTACTCCTCGATGACCTTCGCGATGTTCTACCTCGGTGAGTACATCAACATGTTCACCGTGTCCGCCCTCGCCACCACGATGTTCCTCGGTGGACCCGCGGCTCCGCCGCTCATCTCCATGATCGGCGACGGGATGTTCGCCGGCGGCTGGTGGGGCCTGCTCTGGTTCACGCTGAAGATGTGGCTCTTCATGTGGTTCTTCGTCTGGCTGCGGGGCACCCTGCCGCGCGTGCGCTACGACCAGTTCATGCGCTTCGGCTGGAAGTTCCTCATCCCGATCACCCTCGCCTGGGTCGTCGCAGTGGCCTTCATCCGGGGCGCGCAGCTCGGCTTCCTCGGTGACGACAGCGTCACGATCGCGGGCCAAGCGTTCAACCGGGCCACGCTCATCCTGATCAGCGTCGTCGCCGTCCTCGCCCTCGTCGTCACATGGGTCTGGGGCGACCGGGTGGACGCCAGACGTGCCGCCGCGGAGACCGCGCCACCCGAGGAGATCGACCCGTTCGCCGACGGCTACCCGGTCCCGCCGCTGCCCGGCCAGCGCCTGCGCGAGCCGGCGCCCGCCGACCGCGTGCTGGCAGGGCCGGCCGCCGGCCGAGGCACGACCGTGCGGGGCACGGCATCGGACCCCACCGCTCCCAGCACGACCGACGGCATCGCCGGCAAGGAGGAGACCCATGGCTGACGACTCCGTCAGCAAGGACAACGGCAGGAAGCGCAAGAGCGCCCTTGCCGACATGTTCGCGCCCGTCGCAGGGTTCGGCGTGTCCTTCTCGACGATGTTCCGCAAGGTCGCGACCGAGGAGTACCCCGAGAAGCCACGCCCCACCCAGCCGCGCTTCCACGGCCGCCACCAGCTCAACCGGCACCCTGACGGGCTCGAGAAGTGCGTCGGGTGCGAGCTGTGCGCCTGGGCCTGCCCGGCCGACGCGATCCTCGTCGAGGGGGCCGACAACGACGACACCCCCCTCGAGCAGGGCGGCAAGGGGCGGTTCAGCCCCGGGGAGCGCTACGGCCGCGTCTACCAGATCAACTACCTGCGCTGCATCTTCTGCGGGCTCTGCATCGAGGCCTGCCCGACCCGGGCCCTGACGATGACGAACTTCTACGAGCTCGCGGACAACGACCGCGGCAAGCTGATCTTCACCAAGGACCAGCTGCTCGCACCGCTCCAGGAGGGCATGCTCCCACCGCCGTTCCCGATGGCCGACGGGATGGAGGAGCGCGACTACTACCAGGGCAAGGTCACCGGGCCGACCGCGGCCCAACGCGACTACGTCGGGTCTCGCGACGCCCAGGTCGCCGTCGACGAGAGCCCGCTCGCCCACGACGAGCCCGGCAACATCGCCGCGAGCGCGCCGGGGGAGCACGACGTGGTCCACACGACGGCGCCGACCGCTGCGCAGACCCGGGAAGGGGCGAACCCATGACCTCCGGAACTGAATCCGCCTTCTTCTGGGTGCTGGCACCGCTCGCGGTCATCGCCGCCCTCGCGCTCGTCTTCGCCCGCAAGGCGGTCCACGCGGCCATCGGCATGGCCATCGCGATGACCATCCTCGGCGTCTTCTACCTGATGCAGAAGGCCGACTTCCTGGGGATCGTGCAGGTCTTCGTCTACACCGGCGCCGTGATGATGCTGTTCCTCTTCGTCATCATGCTCGTCGGCGTCGACTCCTCCGACTCGATCGTCGAGACGATCCGGGGCCACCGCTGGCTCTCCGTGCTCCTCGCCGTCGGTCTCGTCGGCCTGCTCTCCTCCCTGATCGGGTCCGCCACCTTCGACGAGGCCACCGTCCAGGCGGGGATCGACCGCCTCGAGGCGAGCAACGCGGAGCCCGGCAACATCACCGGTATGGCGGAGCTCATCTTCGGCCAGTACGTCTGGATCTTCGAGGTGACCTCGGCGCTGCTCATCACGGCGGCCATCGCCGCGATGGTCCTCGCCCACCGTGAGCGGATCTCCCCGAAGCTGACCCAGGCCGAGTGGGCGGCCCGCCGCGTGCGCGAGAACACCTTCGTCGCGGGCCTGCCGGCACCCGGCGTCTACGCCCGCCACAACGCGGTCGACACGCCCGCGCTGCTGCCCGACGGCACGCCGAGCGACATCTCCGTGTCGCGGGTGCTCGTGGCCCGCAACCAGGTGGCCCGGCCGGACGAGTTCCTTCAGGTCGAGCGTCACATCCTCGGGTCGACGCGCGGCGACGCGGCCAGGGACACCGCAACCGACACCACAAGGGACACCGCGAGGGACACCGCGAGGGACACCGCGAGGGACGCTGAGAAGGGCGTGGACCAGTGAGCCCGTTGAACTACATCTACCTCTCGATCGTGCTCTTCTCGATCGGCACGGCGACCGTGCTGATGCGTCGCAACGCGATCATCGTCTTCATGGGCGTCGAGCTGATGCTCAACGCGACGAACCTTGCCCTGGTGACGTTCTCCCGGATCCACGGTGGACTCGACGGCCAGGTCATGGCGCTCTTCGTCATGGTCGTCGCGGCCGCTGAGGTCGTCGTCGGCCTGGCCATCATCATGGCGATCTTCCGTGCCCGCCGGTCGGCCTCCGTCGACGACGCCAACCTGCTGAAGCTGTAAGGGAGCCTCACTCGATGTCACTTGGCATGGGAAACCTTCTCCACGCGCCCGGCTCGTATGCCGCTGGGCTGGCGACGCAGACCGGCGAGGCACACGCTGCCACCGGGGTCGCGTCGGTGGCCTGGCTGCTCATCGCGTTGCCGATGCTCGGCGCCGCGGTGCTCCTTCTCGGTGGGCGGCGCACCAACGGCTTCGGCCCGGTCCTCGCGACCGCGCTCTCCTGGGGCTCGTTCGTCGTCGGGGCGTTGATCTTCCTCCAGATGCTCGGCCAGGACCCGGAGGCGCGGCACTCGTCGGTGCGGCTGTTCGAGTTCGTGACCGCGGGCTCGTTCTCCGTCGATGCGGCGCTGCTCGTCGACCAGCTGTCGATCGCGTTCGTCCTGCTCATCACCTTCGTCGGCTCGCTCATCCACGTGTACTCACTGGGCTACATGGAGCTCGACCCCGACAAGCGGCGTTTCTTCGCCTACCTCAACCTGTTCGTCGCGGCGATGCTGCTGCTCGTCCTCGCCGACAACTACCTGCTGCTCTACATCGGCTGGGAGGGCGTCGGTCTGGCGTCCTACCTGCTCATCGGCTTCTGGAACTGGAACCCTGCCTACGCGACCGCCGCGAACAAGGCCTTCGTCGCCAACCGCGTCGGTGACTTCGGCCTCTCGGTGGCCGTGATGATCATGTTCTTCCACTTCGGGGCCGTCGACTTCAGCACCGTCCTGGGGGCGGCGGGCAACGAGGCCAACCAAGGCTTCATGACCGCCCTCGGGCTCATGCTCCTTCTCGGCGCCACCGGCAAGTCGGCGCAGTTCCCGCTGCAGAGCTGGCTCGGCGACGCCATGGCGGGTCCGACTCCCGTGTCGGCGCTGATCCACGCGGCGACCATGGTCACGGCCGGCGTCTACCTCGTCGTCCGCTCCGGGCCGATCTTCGAGGCCTCACCGAACGCCCAGCTGGCCGTCGTCGTGGTCGGCGCCATCACCCTCCTGTTCGGAGCGATCGTCGGTACGGCCAAGGACGACATCAAGAAGGCCCTCGCGGCCTCGACGATGTCGCAGATCGGCTACATGATGCTGGCGGCCGGGCTCGGTCCGGTGGGCTACGCGTTCGCGATCTTCCACCTGCTGACGCACGGCTTCTTCAAGGCCGGGATGTTCCTCGGCGCGGGCTCGGTCATGCACGGCATGAACGACCAGGTCGACATGCGGCGCTTCGGTGGCCTGTCCGGCATCATGAAGGTGACCTGGGCGACCTTCGCCCTCGGCTGGCTCGCCATCATCGGTGTTCCCCCGTTCTCCGGCTTCTGGTCGAAGGACAAGGTCATCGAGGCGGCCTTCATCGGCGAGGGTTGGCGTCCCTGGGTCTTCGGTGCCGCGGCCCTCGTCGGTGCCGGCATCACCGCCTTCTACATGTCCCGTCTGTTCTTCATGACCTTCCACGGCAAGAAGCGGTGGACGGACGAGGTGCACCCCCACGAGTCCGGGCTGCTCATGACGGTCCCGATGATGGTGCTCGCGGTCGGTTCCGCCTTCCTCGGGCTCATCATCGGCCCCACGGGCATGTTCACCTCGTGGCTCGAGCCGGTGACCGGAGCCCACGGCGACGAGCACCCGGTCCTCGCCGTTCCCCTCATCATGGTGCTCACGCTGCTCCTCGTCGCCGGGGGCGTCGCGCTCGCCTGGATGCGGTACTGGCGTGACGACGTGCCCGTGGTCGCGCCGGCGGGCAACCTGCTCACGCAGGCGGCACGCAACGACCTCTACCAGGACCAGGTCAACGAGGCCCTCCTCATGCGGCCGGGCATCCACCTGACCCGCTCGCTCGTCTTCCTCGACGGCAAGGGAGTCGACGGTGGTGCCGGAGGCCTGGCGGCCCTGGTCGGCGGGACCTCGTCCCGCCTGCGCAGGCTGCAGAACGGCTTCGCGCGCTCCTATGCCCTGACGATGCTCACCGGTGTCGTCGCCATCCTCGGTGCACTGTGGGTGATCTCCTGATGAACGAATCCACCGTGATGTCCACCATCCCGTGGCTGACGATCCTTGTCCTCCTGCCGCTCGTCGGCTCGCTCGTCGTGGCGTTCGCGCCGGGGACCGTGGAGAACGCCAAGCGCATCGCGCTCGGCACCTCCCTGCTCACCCTCGTCCTCGGCGTCGTGGCGGCGCTGCAGTACGACAGCGCGTCGACGAAGCAGTTCCAGCTCGGCGAGTACGTCGAGTGGATCCCGCAGTTCGGCGTCAGCTACGCCTTGGGGGTCGACGGCATCGCGCTGGTGCTCATCCTCATGGCACTCGTCCTCACGCCGATCTGTCTGCTCGCTGCCTGGCACGACGTGCCCGAGGAGGCCGACGCCGGGGGAGCGCGACGCGTCAAGGCCTACTTCGCCCTGCTGCTCTCCCTCGAGACCTTCATGGTCGGCGTCTTCGCTGCGACGGACGTGTTCCTCTTCTACGTCTTCTTCGAGGCGATGCTCATCCCGGTGTACTTCCTCATCGGGCGCTTCGGGGGGCAGCGTCGCCAGTACGCCGCGATGAAGTTCCTCCTCTTCTCGCTCGCCGGCGGGCTCATCATGCTCGTCGCGGTCATCGCGGTGTACCTGCAGGGACCGGGCGGCGCTGACGGCTTCCTCATCTCGAAGCTCACCGGACTGGAGCTCGACCCGACGACCGAGCGGCTGCTCTTCGTCGGCTTCTTCATCGCCTTCGCCGTGAAGGCGCCCATGGTGCCGGTCCACACGTGGCTGCCGGACGCCGCCACCGAGTCGACCCCCGCCACGGCGACGCTCCTCGTCGGGGTGCTCGACAAGGTCGGCACGTTCGGCATGATCCGCTTCTGCCTCCAGCTCTTCCCGGAGGCGAGCGAGTGGGCGACGCCGGTCGTCGTCGTGCTGGCCGTCATCTCGGTGCTGTACGGCGCGCTGCTCGCCATCGGTCAGACGGACATGATGCGACTGATCTCGTACACCTCGGTGAGCCACTTCGGCTTCATCGTCCTGGGCATCTTCGCCTTCACCAACGTCGGCGGTGCCGGCTCGTCGCTCTACATGCTCAACCACGGGTTCTCCACGGCGGCGCTGTTCCTCTTTGCCGCCATGCTGATCCGCCGGGGCGGGAGCAAGCGCATCTCGGACTACGGCGGATGGCAGCGCGTCACCCCCGGGCTGGCCGGGATCTTCCTCGTGGCCAGCCTCTCCGGCCTGGCGCTGCCGGGCCTGGCCAGCTTCGTCTCCGAGTTCCTCGTCTACGTCGGGACCTTCCCGACCCAGCCGGTCGCCGCCGTCCTGGCCACCGCCGGCATCATCCTCGCGGCCCTCTACATGCTCCTGATGTACAAGCGGATCATGACAGGGCCGAAGCCGGAGACGCTGGCCCTGGACGCTGCCAGCGTGGACGACCGCTGGCGCCGCTCCTCGGGCGGCACCGTGATCCCCGACCTGACGCTGCGCGAGAAGCTCGTCGCGGCCCCGCTCATCGCGGCGTTCCTCGTCCTCGGCTTCTACCCGAACCTCGCCCTGGACGTCATCAACCCGGCTGTCGACACGTCGCTGTCGCATGTCTCGACCGCCGACACGTCACCACCCGCGGCAGGCGTCGCGGCTGAAGGGAGCACGAAGTGACCGCCGTCGCTGCGCTCGCGGCGCCGTCCGCGCTGCCCACGGCCTTCCAGCCGGCCCAGGTTGACTACCTCGCCATCCTCCCGCTCCTCATCGTCTTCGGTGCCGCGGTCGTCGGGGTGGTCATCGAGGCGTTCGCCCCGCGCGAGCGCCGGCACCTCGTGCAGACGACGTTGGCTGTCGTCGCGCTGCTGGCGGCCTTCGCCGGCGTCATCGTTGCCGTGGACCACCAGGGCTACACGATGGGGCTGCCCGGAGACACCGGCCGGCACCTGTTCGCTCTCACGATCGACGGGCCCGCCCTCTTCATGCAGGGGGCCATCGTCCTCATGGGCGTGCTCGGCATCCTGACGATGTCCGAACGCCTCGGTGGGGTCGGCCCGGACGCCTTCACCGCCAGCGGCGCCTCCACGCCGGGCTCGACGGTCGAGGCCGCCGCGACCCGAGCGGGCGCGGTGACGACCGAGGTCTTCCCGCTGACCCTGTTCGCCATCGCCGGGATGATGCTCTTCCCGACGGCGAACGACCTCATCGGGATGTTCGTGGCCCTCGAGGTGCTCTCCCTGCCGCTCTACGTCCTCACCGGACTGGCTCGTCGACGTCGGCTGCTCTCGCAGGAGGCGTCGCTCAAGTACTTCCTCCTCGGTGCGTTCAGCTCGGCGTTCTTCCTGTTCGGCACGGCGCTGCTCTACGGCTACGCCGGCTCCGTCTACTTCGCCGACATCAGCGCGGCGATCGGCTCCGGTCCGCTGGCGATGAACGGGCTGCTCATCCCCGGCGCGTTCCTCGTCTTCGTCGGCCTGCTCTTCAAGGTGGGGGCGGTCCCGTTCCACGCGTGGACGCCGGACGTCTACCAAGGTGCCCCGACCCCGGTGACGGGCTTCATGGCGGCGGCGACCAAGGCGGCAGCCTTCGGCGCCATCCTCCGGCTCGCCTACGTCGGCCTGGACACGGCCCGCTGGGAGTGGACCAACGCCATCGTCGTCATCGCGCTGCTGACGATGGTCGTGGGCGCCGTCCTGTCGGTCACCCAGACCGACATCAAGCGGCTGCTGGCCTACTCCTCGATCGCCCACGCGGGCTTCATCCTCGTCGGTGTGCTGGCCTTCGACCGCAAGGCGATCAGCGCCGTGCTCTTCTACCTGGTGGCCTACGGGTTCGCGACGATCGCAGCCTTCGGCATCGTCAACCTCGTCCGCCAGAGCGGCACCGAGGCGACGCACCTGTCCCAATGGGCTGGCCTGGGCAAGCGCCACCCGGTCGTCGCGGCCGCCTTCGCCTTCCTCATGCTCGCCTTCGCCGGCATCCCGCTCACCTCCGGCTTCGTCTCCAAGTTCGCCGTGTTCTCCGCGGCGATCGGGACCGGTGGGGCGACGGGCACGGTGCTCGCCGTGGTGGGAGTCGTCTGTTCGGCGATCACGGTGTTCGTCTACGCCCGGGTGATCGTGCTGATGTTCTTCAGCGACCCGCCTGCCGACCAGGTCGTGTCCGGCGCCTCGGCCGGCGTCGGGTCGCCGTTCGCCGCTTCGGGACCGGTCGCAGTGGTGACCCCGTCGGTCGGCACGACGTTCGCCATCGCAGTCGGCACGATGATCACCCTGGCCCTCGGCGTCCTGCCCTCGGCCCTGCTCGACCTCGCCGACCGGGCCTCCCAGTTCGTCCGCTGACCGCCCGAGGTCACGGGCCACGACCCCCAGGAAGCTCATGACGACGCACGCCACGCCGCCGGTCCTCAGTGTTCCCGGTGCCACACCGGAGCTGACGGCCCACCTCCAGGACGGTCTCGGCCGGGTCGACGCCCTCCTCCGTGAGGTCGTCGACCACGAGGACCCGTTCATCGCGGCGGCCTCTGCGCACCTCGCCCAGGCTGGGGGCAAGCGCTTCCGCCCTCTGCTCACCCTGCTGTCCGCCGAGCTGGGTGACGGGATCAGCGATGACGTCGTCCGGGCTGCGGCGGGGGTCGAGCTGACGCACCTGGCCTCCCTGTACCACGACGACGTGATGGACGAGGCCGAGGTGCGCCGTGGCGTCCCGTCGGCCAACGCCGCCTACGACAACTCGACGGCGATCCTCGTGGGCGACCTCCTGTTCGGGAAGGCCTCGGAGCTCATTGCGGGGCTCGGGGCCGAGGCCGTGCTGATCCAGGCACAGACCTTCGTCCGGCTCTGCTCGGGACAGATCAGGGACGACCGGCCCTGCCCGCCCGATGTCGACCCCGTCGAGTACTACCTCGGCGTCCTGGCGGACAAGACCGGGTCCCTCACGGCGACTGCGTGCCGCTACGGCGCGATGTTCAGCGGGGGCTCCCCAGAGGTGGTCGAGACGCTGCGTGCCTACGGTGAGAAGGTCGGCATGGCCTTCCAGCTGGCCGACGACCTCATCGACATCGCCTCGAGCTCCGACGCCAGCGGCAAGACGCCGGGCACCGACCTCCGAGAGGGCGTCGACACGCTCGCCGTGCTCCGCGCCAAGGCGTCCACCGACCCGGCGGATGAGCGGCTCCTCGAGCTGCTCGGCTCGGACCTGTCCGCCGACGAGGCCGCCCTGGAGGAGGCGCTCGGCCTGCTGCGGCAGCATCCGGCGCTCGAGGCCGCCCGGGCCGAGACGTACGGCGTGGCGCGCGAGGCGCAGAGCCTGCTCGACCCCCTGCCGGACCGGCCGGCGAAGGCGGCCCTCCAGACGCTCGCGCTCTCGGTCGTGGAGCGCGTCGGCTGACGCTCGGTAGGGTGCGGACATGAGCCGTCGCCCGTTGCCGCACCCGGTGGCCGCGCGTCTGTCCACCGCGACGCGCCACCTGCCGGCTCCGCTCGCTGCCGTCGACCTGCCTGCCTTCGACCGGAACGCCGAGCACCTCGTCGGGCGGGCCCACGGCAAGCCGATCCGCGTGGCCACCAAGTCGCTGCGTAGCCGCGCCCTCATCGAGCGCGCCCTGGCGAAGGAGGGCTTCGCCGGGCTCATGTGCTACTCCGTACGCGAGGCGCTGTGGTGGGCCCGGGAGGGCTTCACCGACATCATGGTCGCCTACCCGAGCGTCGACCTCCTGGCCGTCACCGAGCTGGTCTCCGACCCGGGTCTTCGCGCCGCCGTCTGCATCATGGTCGACAGCGTCGAGCTCGTCGATCTCATCGCTCGTGGGGTTGGCGACGTTCGTGGGCTGCGGGTCGCTGTCGACGTCGACGCCTCCGTGCGGGTCGGTCCTGCACACGTCGGGGTGCGCCGCTCACCGCTTCGCGAACCCCAACAGGTCGAGGCGGTCGTCCGTCGAGCACAGGAGCGCGGCCTGCTCGTCGTCGGCCTGATGTTCTACGACGCTCAGGTCGCCGGCCTGCCTGACTCCTCAGCGGTGGTTCGGCGGCTCAAGTCCCGCTCCGACGCCCAGCTACGCCTCCGTAGAGCCGAGATCACGGCCAGGGTGCGGCAGCTCGTCCACCTCGACTTCGTCAACGGCGGCGGCACGGGGAGTCTTCACGTGACCGGCCGCGACCCCAGCCTGACTGAGCTGGCTGCCGGCTCCGGTCTCTACGCCCCCGCGCTCTTCGACGGTTACGACGACCTCGACCTGGAGCCTGCTGCCTTCTTCGCCTGCCCGATCGTGCGCCGGCCGGCGGACGACATCGTCACCGTCTACTCCGGCGGCTATGTCGCGTCGGGGCCGCCCGGGTGGTCCCGGGTCCCATCGCCGCTCCCGGAGCACGGTCTGCACCGGCTGCGCACCGAAGGCACCGGGGAGGTGCAGACTCCGCTGAGGGGACCCGGCGCGGCCCGGCTCGGTCTGGGTGACCGGATCTGGTTCCGCCACGCCAAGGCGGGTGAGCTCGCGGAGCGGTTCACCCATCTGGCTCTCATCGAGGGTGACGAGGTCGTCGGTCAGGCCGCGACCTATCGTGGGGAAGGGCAGTGCTTTGGCTGAGACTCAGCGAGAGATCGTCCGTGGCATCGCGTGGTCGAACTGGGCGGGCACGGAGTCGACCAGGCTCGCCCGCATCGCCACCCCGAGGTCGGAGGAGGACGTTGCCGAGGAGGTCGTCAAGGCAGCGGAGCGAGGCCTGCGGGTCAAGGCGATCGGCGCGGGCCACTCCTTCACCGGCGTCGCCCTTACTGATGGGGTCCAGCTGCGACTCGGTGGCCTGAGCGGAGTCACCACGCTGGACGCGACCCGGGGTGAGGCCACCGTCCGCGCCGGCACCCCGCTGCATGTCCTCAATGACGAGCTCGCCCAGCTCGGGCTCGCGCTGCCCAACCTCGGCGACATCGACCGCCAGTCGATCTGTGGGGCGCTCGGGACCGGGACGCACGGCACCGGCCTTCGCCTCACCGGACTGACGGGTGGGGTGCGGGGTCTGCGCCTCGTCCTGGCGGATGGATCCGTGACCGAGTGCTCGCCGAAGCGGGACCCCGACCTCTTCCAGGCCGCCAGGCTCGGCCTCGGTGCGCTCGGGGTCATCACCGAGGTGACCCTCTCCGTCGTCCCCGCCTTCCTGCTCCATGCCGTGGAGCGGCCGGAGCCACTTGAGCGGGTGCTGGAGGCAGTGGACGACGATGCGGAGTGCAATGACCACTTCGAGTTCTACTGGTATCCCCACACCGACCGTGCCCTGACCAAGCGCAACAACCGAGTCGACTCCGGGACGGCTGCCAAGCCACTCGCGCGCTGGCGCGCCTACCTGGACGACGAGCTGCTCAGCAACCGCGCGTACGAGGTGCTCAACCGTCTGGTGACCAAGGTGCCGCGCACCACCAAGCCCGTCAGCGCGGTGGCGGCCCGCGCCCTGACGGGCCGCGAGTACGTCGACGCCTCGGACAAGGTCTTCGTCACCGACCGCGACGTGCGGTTCATGGAGGCGGAGTGGGCGTTTCCACGGCACGAGCTCGCCGACGTCCTGCGTGAGCTCAAGGCATGGGTGGACGGCCATGACGAGATGATCTCCTTCCCCGTCGAGTGTCGCTTCGCAGCGCCCGATGACGTCTGGCTGTCGACGGCGTACGAACGGGAGAGCTGCTACATCGCGGTCCACCGCTATCACCGGCAGGCCAAGGGCGCCTACTTCGATGCCTTCGAGGCGATCGCCATCGACCATGGCGGACGACCGCACTGGGGCAAGATGCACTCGCGCGGCGCTGAGTTCTTCCGCGCCGCCTACCCGCGATTCGCCGACTTCCTGGCCGTGCGCGACCGCGTCGACCCCGAGCGGCTCTTCGGCAACGCCTATCTGGATCGCGTCCTCGGCCCCTGACAATCGAAAGAGCAGTTCGCGACACCAGATCGAAAGAGCAGTTCGCGACACCAGATCGAAAGAGCAGTTCGCGACACGTCGCACGGGGGCGAAGCCCCGCGCCACGTGTCGCGAACTGCTCTTTCGATCTGCGGGGTGGTCAGGCCGTGGGCGGGCGGGTCATCGCGAGCACGTCGAGTGCCTCGTCGAGCTGGGCCTCGGTGAGACGTCCCTCGCGGACATGCCCATCCTCGAGCACGACCTCACGAATCGTCTTGCGTTCCTTCACCGCTCGCTTGACGACGGCCGCGGCGGCTTCGTAGCCGATGAAGCGGTTCAGCGGGGTGACGATCGAAGGAGAGCTTTCCGCCAGCCGCCGCGCGTGGTCGGCGTCGGCCGTGATCCCGTCGACGCACCGGTCTGCGAGCAGCCGGCTCGTCGCCGCGAGGAGGCCGATCGACTCGAGGATGTTCTTGGCGAGGACGGGCAGCATGACGTTGAGCTCGAAGTTGCCGGCCGCGCCGGCGGTCGTGATCGCCATGTCGTTGCCGATGACTTGTGCGCAGGCCATCAGGGTGGCCTCCGGGATGACCGGGTTGACCTTGCCCGGCATGATGCTCGAGCCTGGCTGGAGGTCGGGCAGGTGGATCTCGCCGAGGCCGGTGCGCGGCCCGGACGACATCCACCGCAGGTCGTTGCAGATCTTCGTCAGGCTCACCGCGACGACCTTGAGCGCACCCGACAGCTCGACGACCGCATCCTGCGTGGACTGGGCCTCGAAGTGGTTCTCGGCCTCGCGGAAGGACTGACCGGTCGCCTCGGACACCCGGTCGATGACCGCCCGGGCGAACCCTGGCGCCGCGTTGAGACCCGTGCCGGCAGCGGTGCCGCCGAGCGGCAGCTCCGCGGTCGCCTCCGCCGCATGAGCGACCCGCGCGGCGCCGAGCTCGATCTGTCTGCGGTAGCCGCCGAACTCCTGTCCCAGCGTCACCGGCACCGCGTCCATCAGGTGGGTGCGGCCCGCCTTGACGACGTCGGCGAACTCCGCCTCCTTGCGGCCGAGCGAGCTGGCGAGGTGGGCGAGCGCAGGGACGAGATCGTCCCGGGCGGCGATCGTCGCGGCGATCCGCAGGGCGGAGGGGAAGGTGTCGTTGCTCGACTGGCCGTAGTTGACGTGGTCGTTGGGGTGGACGTCGACGGTGCCCGAGCTGCTCGCCAGTCGCGCGACGACCTCGTTGACGTTCATGTTCGTCGACGTTCCGGAACCGGTCTGGAAGACGTCGATGGGGAAGTGGGCGTCATGGCGCCCCTCGGCAACCTCCTCGGCGGCCGCGGCGATCGCCCGAGCGCGGTCCCCGTCGAGGACTCCCAGCTCCGCGTTGACGGCCGCCGCTGCAGCCTTGAGTCTCGCAAGTGCGTGGACCACGCCTACTGGGACGGGCTGCCCGCTGATCGGGAAGTTCTCGACAGCGCGAGCCGTCTGCGCGCCGTAGAGAGCGTCTGCGGGGACCTGCACCTCGCCCATCGAGTCGTGCTCGGTCCGGAAGCCCTTGCCGTGCTGGTCGCTCATGCCCCCATCATGCTCCAGCGGCGACCGCGGCGGCCTCGCGCGCGATCTCGAGCTCCTCCGCTGTGGGGATGACGAGCACGGCCACGCGGCTGGCGGCCGTGGAGATCCGGTGCTCGCCGGACATCGCCGCCTCGTTCGCCGCGGGGTCGACCTCGATGCCGAACAGGTCGGCCAGACCGTCGAGCGCGGCGGCCCGGAGCATCGGGCTGTGCTCACCGATGCCGGCCGTGAACGCGACGGCGTCCACGCGACCCAGCACAGCGGCATACGCCCCGATGTACTTGCGCAGACGGTGGGCCACGACGTCGAACGCGAGGCCGGCCTCGACGTCCCCTGACGTCACCCGCTCCTCGAGCTCGCGGAAGTCGTTCGTCCCGATGAGGCCCTTGAGGCCGCTCTCCTTGTTCAGCGCGCGGTCGTAGTCCTCCAACGACACGCCGGCCCTGGACAGGTGGGCCGGCAGCGACGGGTCGAGGTCCCCGGGGCGCGTGCCCATGACCAGGCCCTCGAGCGGCGAGAGGCCCATCGACGTGTCGACGCTGCGTCCCCCCGCCACCGCCGTCGCGCTCGCGCCGTTGCCGAGGTGGAGCACGATGACGTTCGCCTCCGGCACCGGAAGCCCGAGGAGCTCGGCGGCGCGGCGCGAGACGTAGGCGTGCGAGGTGCCATGGAAGCCGTAGCGGCGCACCCGGTGCTCGTCCCGCCACGTGCGGTTGACGGCGTAGGTGTAGGCGTGCGGCGGGAGGGTCTGGTGGAAGGCGGTGTCGAAGACGGCGACCTGCGGGACGTCGGGGAAGTGTGCCCGGGCCACCCGGATGCCCTCGAGGTTGGCCGGGTTGTGCAGCGGGGCGAGTGGGACGAGGCGCTCGATCGTCGCCTCGACCTGGTCGTCGATCCGAGTGGGTGCGCTGAAGTCGGCCCCGCCGTGCACGACCCGGTGCCCCACCGCTGTCAGGTCCAGCCCGGCGAGGTCGGGCCCGTGCTCACGGAACGCGTCGATGAGCAGCTCGAACGCTGCGCCATGGTCGGCGCACGTGCCCTCGATGCGGTGGTCGACGCCGTCCACCGAGTGCTTGGCCCTCGAACTCGGCTCGCCGATGCGTTCGACGACACCGCTGGCTCGGGACGCACCGGCGTCGACGTCGATGAGGTCGTACTTCAGGGAGGAGGAACCGGCGTTGACGACGAGGACGAGACCGCTCACGAGAGGGCCTCGGCCTGGATGGCCGTGATCGCGATGGTGTTGACGATGTCCCGCACGAGGGCTCCTCGAGAGAGGTCGTTGACCGGCTTGTTGAGGCCCTGCAGGACGGGGCCGATGGCGACCGCCCCGGAGGTCCGCTGCACGGCCTTGTAGGTGTTGTTGCCGGTGTTGAGGTCGGGGAAGATGAACACGGTGGCCCGGCCGGCCACCGGACTGTCCTTGAGCTTGGCGGCAGCCACGGCCGCGTCGACGGCGGCGTCGTACTGGATCGGCCCCTCGACCGACAGGTGCGGCGCCCTCGACCGGACGAGCTCGGTGGCGGTCCGGACCTTGTCGACGTCGGCGCCCGTGCCGGAGCCGCCCGTCGAGTAGGAGAGCATGGCGACGCGCGGCTCGATCCCGAGCTGCACGGCTGTCGCGGCGGACGAGATGGCGATGTCGGCGAGCTGCTCGGCCGTCGGGTCGGGGATGACCGCGCAGTCGCCGTAGACGAGGACGCGGTCTGCGAGCGACATGAGGAAGACCGACGAGACGGTCTTGATGTCGGGAGTCGTCTTGACGACCTCGAGCGCCGGCCGGATGGTGTGGGCGGTCGTGTGGATGGCCCCGGACACCATGCCGTCGGCGAGTCCGTCGCGCACCATCATCGTCCCGAAGTAGCTCGGGTCGACGACGATGTCGCGCGCCTGCTCGAGGGTGACCCCCTTGTGGGCCCGCAGCTCGGCGTACTCCTCCGCGAACCGTGCGCGCAACTCCTCCTCATGGGGGTCGAGCAGGGTGGCGCCCTCGATGTCGAGGCCGAGCTGCGCGGCCCGTCGACGGATCGCCCCGGAGTCGCCGAGCAGCGTCAGTCGCACGACGCGACGCCGCCGCAGCTGGTCCGCAGCGCGGAGGATGCGGTCCTCCTCACCCTCCGGCAGGACGATGTGCTTGTCGGCCGCGCGAGCTCGGTCCAGCAGCTGGTGCTCGAACATCAGCGGTGTGACGACGTGGCTCGGCGACACCTTGAGACGGTCGAGCAGCTCTGCGCCGTCGACGTGCTCGTCGAACAGGCTGAGCGCGGTCTCGATCTTGCGCGTCGCCGACCGGGTCATCCGCGGGACGACGGCGGAGAGAGTGGCCGCGGTCTGCATCGTGCCGGTGGCGCAGCTGATCACCGGCACGTGGACCTCGAGGCCCTCGACCAGCGTCGTGATGGGCGCCGGCAGGTCGAAGCCGCCGTTGAGGACGATGCCCGACGGCGTCGGCAAGGTCTGGGACCGGTGCGCGAGCAGGAGGCCGAGGAGCACGTCACCGCGGTCGGCGGGGGCGATGGCGACGCAGCCCTCGAAGATCCGGTCGAGGACGTTGGGCAGGGTCATGGCGGCCACCACGAGGCCGAGTGACTCGCGGTCGAGCAGGTCGTCGTCACCGTAGAGGTGGGTGCCGTCGACCGCGGCGAGCAGGTCTCGGACGGTGGGGGACTCGAGCACGGGGGCGCTGGGGATGACATAGGCCGCGGTGTCCGCGAGGGCCTCCGTGAGAGCGTCCCTGGTGGCGGTCACGGCATCGGGCACAGCTCGGTTGGACACGACGGCGAGCACGTGCGCGTGGTTGGCCTTGGCCTCGTCGGAGGCGATCTCCGCGGCCACCCGCACCTGCTCCGGCGTGCGGCCCTTGCTCGAGATGACGAGCACCATCGGCGCGTCGAGGTTGGCGGCGATCTTGGCGTTGTAGGAGAACTCGGTGGGGGAGGTGACGTCCGTGTAGTCGGAGCCGACGACGAGCATCGCGTCGAACTGCTCGGCCACCGCGTGGAACCGGTCGACGATGGTGGCCATCGCTCCGTCGGGGTCGGCGTGGACGTCCTCGTAGCCGACGCCGGACGCATCCTCCGCCGTGAGGCCGGTATCGAGTCGGGAGAGGAGCAGGTCGAGCACATGGTCGTTCGCTGCGCTCTCCGAGCGGACGATCGGCCGGAAGATCCCGACGCGCTCGACCCGCCGGCTCAGCTGGTCGAGGATGCCGAGGGCAACGGCCGACTTGCCCGACAGCCCTTCCGATGAGGCGAGGTAGACGCTGGTGGACACGAAGGCAGGCTATCGGTCTCCGGAGGCCGGCTCGCACAGCGTCTTCGTCACTCGGCCTCCTCCGCGTGTCCCGGGCAGCCCTCCGCGCCCGCGCACGACCACCCCACCGGCGCCGTATGCCGCTGGGCTCGCTTCCCGGGGACGGTGGTGTCCGTGGGTGGCTGGGTGCCGCCCACCGGGGCCGGCACGGGGGTTGCGGCCGGCTCGGGGTTGCGGATGAGCCCCCAGGAGACGAGCCCGCCCGCGGCGAGGAGCACGGCGCAGATCCACATGGCGCGGCCGTAGCCGGCGTCGAAGGCCTCGGGCCGCTGGTAGTCGGCGCCGCTCAGTCCGACGACGGCCGGGAGGGCAGCCACGGCGAGCAGGCTTCCGGCCCGCGCCACCGCGTTGTTGACTCCGCTGGCGATCCCGGCCCAGCGGTCCGGCGCGGCGCCGAGCACGGTGGCGGTGAGGGGTGCGACGAGCAGGCTGAGCCCCAGCCCGAAGATGGAGATGCCGGGGAACACGGCGCTCCAGTAGGAGTCGCCGGCCCCGACGCCGGTGAGCAGGCCGGCGCCGACGGCACAGACGGCGGGCCCGACCGCCATCGGCAGGCGGGGGCCGATGCGGGCGCTGACCTCGCCGCCCCTGGCGGCGAGGAAGAGCATGAGCACGGTGACCGGCAGGGTGGCCAGTCCGGCGCGGAGCGGCCCGTAGCGCAGCACGGTCTGCAGCTGCAGGGTGAGGAAGAAGAAGACGGCGCCGAGGGCCGCGTAGACGAGCATCGTCATGAGGTTGGCTGCCGTGAACTGTCGGGAGGCGAAGAGCGCGGGTTGCACCATCGGGTGCGCGCTCCGGACCTCGACGAGGGCGAACCCCACCGCCAGTGCGAGAGCGAGCAGCATGAGCGCGACGCCGGGGCCGGTGCCGAGGGCCTCCAGCTGGATGAGGGCGTAGGTCAGCACGGCCAGAGCCGCGCTGGCGAGAGTGGCCCCCGCGACGTCGAACTCGCGCGGTGCGGCCTCGTCGAGGGTCTCCGGGACCGACGTGCGGGCGATCCAGACGGTGACCACCGCGAGCGGGAGGTTGAGCAGGAACGCCCAGCGCCACGAGGCGTACTCGACGAGCCATCCTCCGACGAAGGGGCCGACCGCCGCGGAGATCCCGCCGAGGCCGGACCAGGTGCCGATGGCCTTGGCCCGGTCGTCGGACCGGAACACCGACTGGATGATCGAGAGGCTGCCTGGGGTCAGCAGGGCCCCGCCGATGCCTTGGAGGATGCGCGCGATGATGAGCTGCCCGGCGCTCTGGGCAACGGCGCAGGCCAGTGATGCCAGCGCGAACCAGACGACCCCGATGACGAAGACCCGGCGCCGGCCGAAGCGGTCCCCGAGCGACCCGCCGAGCAGGATGAGTGAGGCGAGGGCGAGCAGGTAGCCGTTGGTGATCCACTGGAGGTCCGCCAGGCTGGCGTCGAGCTCAGCGCCGATGCGGACGAGCGCGACGTTGACGACGGTGCCGTCGAGCAGCGCCATCCCCGACCCGAGCACCGCCGCTGCGATGACGAGCCGTCCGGTGCGAGTCCCCAGCTCGATGCCGGCCACCGTCCCACTGTGTCATGCCCCCTGATCGAAAGAGCAGTTCGCGACACCCATCGCCTGTCGCGAACTGCTCTTTCGATCGGTCAGCGCGGGTAGTCGTCGGTGGGGATGGCAGCGGCCGCTCGGCGTCCCCGGCGGAGCGCGAGGACCGAGTCGATGCTGAGGACCGCGAGGGCGAGCCAGACGATGCCGAAGCCGATCCACCGCTCGCGCGACATGAGCTCGTCGAGCAGGAGGACGGCGACGAGCAGCTGCATGAGCGGGGTGATGAACTGGATGAGCCCGATGCTGACGAGTGGGATGCGGCGGGCGGCGGCAGCGAAGAAGAGGAGCGGAACCGCGGTCGCGACACCCGAGCCGACGAGCAGCCAGGTGTGCAGCGCACCGTGGTCACCGAACTCGAGACCGGTGCGGCTCGAGACCACGAGGAGGATGACGACGGCGGCGGGGGCGAGGATGACGGTCTCGAGGGCAAGTCCGTGGACCGCCTGGAGGGAGGCGCCGACCTTCTTCTTCGTCAGGCTGTAGAGGCCGAACGACATGGCGAGAGCCATTGCGGCGTAAGGCACCCGGCCGCTCGCCAGGGCAAGGTAGACGCCGGCGGCCAGCCCGATGCCGACGGCGACCCACTGGAGGACGCGAAGCCGCTCCCCGAGGACGATCACGCCGAGGGCCACGGTGACGAGGGGGTTGAGGAAGTAGCCGAGTGCGGCCTCGCTCGTGTGTCCCGCGGTGACGACGGCCACGTAGATGACCCAGTTGGCGGCGATGAGGAGGGCCGCGACGGTGATTCCCGCGAGCAGCGCTCGGCGGCGCAACACCGGTCGGATCCAGTCGACGTCCCGGGTGACCGCGATGAGCAGCACGCAGAACAGCAGGGTCCACAGGATCCGGTGGGCGAGGATCTCCCAGGCTCCGGCCGGTTTCAGGGCGTCGAAGTAGAGCGGGAACAGCCCCCAGATGCCGTATGCGGCGAAGGCCAGCACGGTGCCGCGGCCCACCTCTCCCTGAGGCGGGCCCACGAGCTGGGCACCCGGCCGTGTCGGCCGGGTGCCCAGACCCTGTTGCTCGTCAGGCACCGGTCATGCCGGCCCGCTGACCGTCCACGTGTCCTTGCCCGCGAGGAGGGCGTCGATGTCAGCGTCGGTGATCTCACCGGTGCGAGCGGAGTCGATCTGGTCGCGCAGCAGGTCGTCGTAGGCGGGTCGGGCGACATTGCGGAACACGCCCATCGGCACGCTCGTCAGCTCGGCTGAGTCGAGCCGGGACAGCGCGAACGCAGCGGCGGGGTTCTCCGCCGACACGTCGTGCACGACGATCCGGGCGGGATCGGCGTCGGCGCGCCGCACGACGGTCATGACGCCCTGGTCGTCCCGGACGACGACTCGCTGGTCGTCTCCATCCCCGGCCACGACTTCCTCGCCGTTGTTGAGGTAGAAGATGCGGGCCTGGGCCTCGGTCCGGTCCTTGAGCACGTCGAAGGCGCCGTCGTTGAAGATCGGGCAGTTCTGGTAGATCTCGACGAAGGCGGAGCCGCGGTGCTCAGCGGCCGCCCGGAGCACCGAGGTGAGGTGCTGGCGGTCCGAGTCGAGCGTGCGCGCCACGAAGGTGGCCTCGGCCCCGAGTGCCAGGGACACCGGGTTGAACGGGGTGTCGAGCGACCCGAGCGGCGACGACTTGGTGACCTGCCCCGTGCGTGACGTGGGGGAGTACTGGCCCTTGGTCAGCCCGTAGATCTCGTTGTTGAACAGCAGGATCTTGAGGTTGATGTTGCGGCGCAGGGCGTGGATCAGGTGGTTGCCACCGATGGACAGCGCGTCGCCGTCGCCCGTCACGACCCAGACCGACAGGTCGTCGCGCGCTGCGGCGATCCCCGTGGCGATGGCCGGGGCGCGCCCGTGGATGGAGTGCATCCCGTAGGTGTCGAGGTAGTACGGGAAACGGGAGGAGCAGCCGATGCCGGAGACGAAGACCATGTTCTCGCGCTTGATGCCGAGCTCGGGGAGGAACCCCTGGACGGCCGCGAGGATCGCGTAGTCGCCGCAACCGGGGCACCAGCGCACCTCCTGGTCCGAGGTGAAGTCCCGCTTGGAGAGGGTCTCGCCCGGGCTGAGCGCGGGCACGTGCCCGACGCCGCTGAGCGGGTGCCCCGGTGCGGGGCTCCCGTTGGTGGGGACACCGAGGTCAGTGATGCTCACTTGGCCATCTCCTTCATGCTCTCCGGAACCGACGTGCGCGCCGCCTGGGCGATCACATCGGCGATCTCGCTCGCCTGGAACGGCAGGCCCCGGACGGCCGTGTGCGACTGGATGTCGACGAGGTAGGTGGCACGCAGCAGCATCGCGAGCTGTCCGAGGTTCATCTCCGGGACGATGACCCGGCGGTAGCGGCGCAGCACCTCGCCGGTGTTGGCGGGGAAGGGGTTGAGGTGGCGCAGGTGCGCATGAGCCACCGGTGTGCCGATGGCCCGGGCGAGCCGGACGCCGGCCGCGATGGGGCCGTACGTCGACCCCCAACCGAGGACGAGCAGCTCTGCGTCTCCGGTCGGGTCGTCGACGAGGAGCGGCGGGATGCTGTCGGCGATGCCGTCGATCTTCGCCTGGCGCAGCCGGGTCATCTTGTCGTGGTTGTCGGGGTCGTAGGAGATGTTGCCGGTGATGTCGGCCTTCTCGATGCCGCCGACGCGATGCTCGAGGCCGGGCGTGCCGGGGATCGCCCACGGACGCGCCAGCGTCTCCGGGTCGCGCTTGAAGGGGTGGAAGACCGGCTCACCGTCAGCCGTGACGTCGTTCGGCTCGGTGGCGAACTCGACCGTCAGGTCGGGCAGCTCGCTCGTCCTCGGCAGGCGCCACGGCTCGGAGCCGTTGGCGAGGTAGCCGTCGGACAGGATGATGACCGGCGTGCGGTAGACGGTGGCGATGCGCACCGCCTCGACGGCGACGTCGAAGCAGTCCGCGGGGGTGGCCGGGGCCAGGACCGACACGGGGGACTCGCCGTTGCGACCGAAGAGCGCCTGGAGCAGGTCGGCCTGTTCGGTCTTCGTCGGCAGGCCGGTCGAGGGCCCGCCGCGCTGGATGTCGATGATGACGAGCGGGAGCTCGAGCGACACCGCGAGGCCGATGGTCTCCGCCTTGAGAGCGAGGCCGGGCCCGGAGGTCGACGTCACTCCGAGGGCTCCGGCGAACGAGGCGCCGAGCGCTGCCCCGACTCCGGCGATCTCGTCCTCGGCCTGGACCGTGGCGACGCCGTAGCGCTTGAGGCCGGCGAGCGTGTGCAGGATGTCGGAGGCCGGCGTGATGGGGTATGACCCGAGGAAGAGGGGGAGCTTCGCGCGGTGCGCCGCAGCGACGAGCCCCAGCGAGAGGGCCACGTTGCCGGTGACGTTGCGGTAGCTGCCTTCCTCCATGGG
The DNA here is from genome assembly GCF_040365325.1 of Intrasporangium sp. DVR. Taxonomy (NCBI): domain Bacteria; kingdom Bacillati; phylum Actinomycetota; class Actinomycetes; order Micrococcales; family Intrasporangiaceae; genus Intrasporangium; species Intrasporangium sp. DVR. The sequence goes on from NZ_BAABZW010000003.1 coordinate 150,932, forward strand.
CGCGGGGGAGACCTCGTAGGAGACGGAGAAGTCCTCGGTGGTCTCGCCGTAGTGGAAGCCGGCGTGGAGTGCCGCGAGGTTGGCCTCGAGGATGCCGGGGCGCGCCCCGAACTTCGCCTTGAGGAACCCCTCCGTACCTTCGAGGGGTCGCGTGTACAGCCATGAGAGGAGCCCGAGGGCGAACATGTTCTTCGCCCGCTCCTTCTCCTTGCGGGTCAGGTCGCTGAAGGGTGCCAAGGCGTCGACGGTGATCGAGGTGAGCGCCACGGCGTGGACGTGGTAGCTCTCGAGCGAGCCGTCCTCGATCGGGTTCGTCGCGTAGCCCACCTTGGCGAGGTTGCGCTTGGTGAACTCGTCGGTGTTGACGATGATCGTCGCGCCGCGCGGCAGGTCGCGCAGGTTCGCCTTGAGCGCCGCAGGGTTCATCGCCACGAGGACGTCCGGCCGGTCACCCGGCGTGAGGACGTGGTGGTCGGCGAAGTGCAGCTGGAAGCTGGACACACCGGGAAGCGTCCCCTGGGGTGCCCGGATCTCCGCCGGGAAGTTGGGCAGGGTCGACAGGTCGTTGCCGAGCAACGCTGTCTGCGAGGTGAACCGGTCGCCGGTCAACTGCATGCCGTCGCCGGAGTCCCCGGCGAAACGAATGACCACGCGATCGAGCTTCTGGACCAATTTGGTGCTCATGCTCTGCGACGTCCTAAGCGCTTCTAGACACTGGCCGGGGGGCTTCCCAACGAGCCAGTACCCATGCTAGGCCGCGAAGGGGTCATGTTCGTGCAGGTTGTCATTTCACGGACACAATGCTGCGCGGACCGGGTCGTGCCCGCTAACATCCCCGGGCCCATGATCGACGCGTCCGAGCCGGTCGGGAGTGCCCTCATCGGCCCCGGTCATCACGGCGCGACGCTCGCAGCGCACACGGCGCGTGACCGTCGCCGGCGCCGCGCACACCCCACCCGGGAACGTGATCTAGCCGACACCACGACGCGCCCGGGCCGCCCCCCCTTTACTGCGGTTCGCGCGTCGCTAGGCTGACGGCCATGTCCGGTTATGTGGTCGTCGCTGCTGTCCTCGGTGCTGGACTTCTCCTCGTGACGGTGGCGATGATCGCGCGACGCCTCTTTGCTCCCCACGCGCCGCACCTGGGCAAGCTCGTGACCTACGAGTCCGGCGTCAACCCGGTCGGCGAGGGCTGGGCCCAGACGAAGGTGCGCTACTTCGTCTTCTCGTTCCTCTACGTCGTCTTCGCGGTGGACGCGATCTACCTGTTTCCCTGGGCCCATGTGCTCCGGTCGCCCGACCTCGGCGTCGCCAGCCTGGTCGAGATGACGATCTTCATCGGGGTCATCGTCCTCGGCCTGGCGCACGCGGCCCGACGCGGCCTCCTGAGGTGGGTGTGATGTCCGAGCCGGTCGGGCTGCCGATGCCGATGATCCGGCCCATGGACGGTCGGGTCGGAGTCCTGGGCGAGCACGCCCCCAAGCCCATCAAGGTGCTGCTCAACTGGGGTCGCCGCTACTCGCTCTGGGTCTTCAACTTCGGGCTCGCCTGCTGCGCAATCGAGTTCATTGCGACATCCATGGCGCGCCACGACTTCATGCGGCTCGGGGTGATCCCCTTCGCACCGGGGCCGCGGCAGGCCGACCTGATGATCGTGTCCGGCACGGTGACCGACAAGATGGCGCCAGCGATCCGCAGGCTCTACGACCAGATGCCGGAGCCGAAGTACGTGATCTCCTTCGGTGCCTGCGCCAACTCGGGTGGCCCGTACTGGGACTCCTACTCCGTGACGAAGGGCGTCGACACGGTGATCCCCGTCGACGTCTACGTTCCCGGCTGTCCGCCGCGGCCCGAGGCCCTGCTCCACGGAATCATCCGGCTCCAGGAGCAGATCGCCGAGGAGCGTCTGTCCGCCGCCAAGGTGCGCGGGCGCTACGCCGGCGCTCGCCTCGCGACGGCGGGGGACCTCAGCCGCCCGATGGTCGCCAAGCCCGCGCAGACGTCACCGCAGGAGCCGGAGGAGCCTGGGGAGCCTGGGGAGCCGCGCCAGCCCGGCACCGGCGAGCGGACCGGTGAGGTGTCGTGAAGGTCACCGCCGTCCGCGACGTCCCCTTCGGTGAGTGGTCCTCGACCGTGCTCGCCCTGCGGGACGAGGGCTACTCGTACTTCGACTGGCTCACGGCCGTCGACCAGACCGACGCCACCGCCGAGCCGCAGGAGGCGGGTGACGAGGGCGGGGAGGTCGCGGTCGCTGGTTTCGACGTCGTCTGCCACCTGATTCGGGTCGGCACCCCCGGCTCGCTCGAGTCGGTCCTGCTGCGCACGCGTGCGCCGGAGGGGCTGCCCGTCCCCTCGATCACGGGAGTGTTCCCCGGTGCAGCGTGGCACGAGCGCGAGACCTTCGAGATGTTCGGGATCGAGTTCGACGGCTTCGTCGACCACACGGACGAGGGGCTGCGGCTGCTGCTCCTGCCTGACGGTTTCGAGGGCTTCCCCCTGCGCAAGTCGTTCGTCCTGACCGCGCGCGCGTCGAAGCCGTGGCCGGGTGCGAAGGAGCCGGGCGAAGGCCATGGCGGAGGGGCGCCGAGCCGCCGCCGAGTCCAGGCGCCCGGCGTGCCCGGGCCGGAGTGGGGGCCACGATGAATGCGGGCTGGACCGTTCTCGAGGTCGTCCTGCGGGCCGTCTCGGTGCTCGCCGCGTTCCTGGTCCTGCCGCTGTTGGTCGGCCAGACCGAGCACAAGGTCATGGCGCACATGCAGGGCCGGCTCGGACCGATGTATGCCGGCGGCTTCCACGGCTGGGCCCAGCTCGTCGCCGACGCGGTGAAGTTCATCCAGAAGGAGGACATCACCCCGGCCCGTGCCGACCGCGGCGTGTTCCGGCTCGCCCCCTTCGTCGCCCTCATCCCCTATCTCGTGGCGATGGCCGTGATCCCGTTGTCGCCGAGCATCGTCGGGGCCGAGGTCCCGGGCAGTGCGCTTCTCGTTCTCGCGGCCACGGGCGTCGGCATCATCGGCACCCTGATGGGAGGCTGGGCGTCGGCGAGCAAGTACTCCATGCTCGGCGCGATGCGTGCGGCGGCCCAGCTGGTCAGCTACGAGCTGCCGCTGGTCCTCGCCGTGGCCTCGGTGGCGCTGGCGGCCGGCACCCTCTCGCTCACCGGCATCGCCGAGGCGTGGACGCCGTGGTGGCTGCTCTGGCAGGCACCCGGTGCCTTCGTCTTCCTCGTCGCCGCTCTCGCCGAGCTGCAGCGGCCCCCGTTCGACATGCCGATCGCCGACTCGGAGCTCGTCTTCGGCATCTTCACCGAGTACACCGGGCTGCGGTTCGCCTTCTTCCTGCTCGCGGAGTACGCCGGCATCGTCCTGTTCTCCCTCATGTTCTCGGTGCTCTGGCTGGGCGGGTGGTCCGGCCCCTTCGAGGACTGGCTCGGTTGGCTCTGGACCGTGCTGAAGGCGTACGCCATCGCCGTGGTGATCATCTGGCTGCGGGTGTCGTGGCCGCGGCTGCGTGAGGACCAGCTCCAGCGCCTCGCCTGGGTCTGGCTCGTCCCGATCGCGCTGTTCCAGCTCGCGATCACGGCTGTGGGTGTGGTGATGATGCGATGACCGAACCAGCACGCACCGACGAGACCGGCTTCGAGCCGGACCGGCTCGACCCGGCGAGCCCCGAGCCGGCCGGCGCCGACCGGGCCGCTGCCAAGGCGTCGCGGTCCCGCAGGACGCAGCCTGAGCCGGGCGCGGAGACCAGGCCCAGCGGCATACTGCCCGGCTTGGTCAAGGGCCTCGCGACGACCGCGCGCACGCTGACCCGCCACACGCACACGGCGGAGTATCCCGACGTCATGCCCAAGCTGCCGCCACGCACCCGCGGCGTCATCGCGCTCACCGAGGAGAACTGCACGTCGTGCATGCTCTGCGCCCGTGAGTGCCCGGACTGGTGCATCTACATCGACTCCCACAAGGAGGAGCTCCCGCCGACGACGCCGGGTGGACGGGCCCGCCAGCGCAACGTGCTCGACCGGTTCGCGATCGACTTCTCGCTGTGCATGTACTGCGGCATCTGCGTCGAGGTGTGCCCGTTCGACGCGCTGTGGTGGAGCCCGGAGTTCGAGTACGCCGAGCTCGACATCCGCGAGCTCATCCACGAGAAGGACCGGCTCGGAGCCTGGATGGCCACGGTCCCCCCGCCCGCGGCCCTGGACCCGGCCAGCGCCGACCCGGCCGAGCTCGTGGCCGCCTCCAAGCCGCCACGCCCGGCCCGTCCCGCAGCGGGCGAGGCAGCAGCGGCGACGCCCGCACGGGTGCGCCCGGCGCGCGTCGCCCCCGGGGACGGCAGTCCCGCCGCGGCGCGGCCCCGCCGCGCCGTCCCCGAGGCCGGGGGCTCGGACGACGTGACCCAGGCGATCCCGACCGAGGCACCGGCTCCCACGGCTGAGCTCCCGACGGCGGCCCCACCACCTCCTCCGACACCCCCACCCCCAACACCCCCATCCCCGACACGCCAACCCGCACCGACGCGACCTGACGAGGACGGTGGGGCATGACCTCCCGTGAGATCGCCTTCGTCGTCGTCGGCGCCATCACCGCCCTGTCCGCCATGCTGGCCGTGACGACCCGGCAGGTGGTCCACGCGGCCCTGTGGCTGCTCGTCGCGCTCGGCGCGCTCGCCGGCGCCTACGTCGTGCTGGGCCAGGAGCTCGTCGGGATCGTGCAGCTGCTCGTCTACGTCGGCGCCATCGTCGTGCTCGTCCTCTTCGCGCTGATGCTGACGCGGGCCCCGATCGGCCCGCACCCCGAGATCGACACGCCGCGGTGGGAGCGGGCCCTCGCCAGCGTCCTCGGCGGGGCGACCGCGGCGCTCCTCGCGTCGGTGCTCCTGCCGATGTTCGCGTCGACCCGGTTGGCCGATGACGCGCCGGGCACCCCCGCGATCGGCGAGGCGATCTTCGGCACGTGGGTGTGGCCGTTCGAGCTGTTGTCGGTGCTCCTGCTCGTCGCCCTCGTCACGGCCTTCGCGGTGTCCCGCATCGTGCTCCACCACGAGGGGGAGGCGTCGTGAGCCTGGTCTACCCGGCCGCGCTGGCCGCGCTCCTCGCCGGGATCGGGGTCTACGGCGTGCTGGCCCGGCGCAACGCCGTGCTGATGCTCATCGGCGTCGAGCTCATCCTCAACGCCGCCAACCTCCTCTTCGTGACGGCGGGTGCCCGCTCGGGCGCCCCCTTCGCCGCCGGGCCGGTCCTGGCGCTGTTCGTGATCACGATCGCCGCTGCCGAGGTGGTGGTGGCGCTGGCCATCGTGCTGGTGATGTTCCGCCGCTTCGGCCACATCGACCTCACGGCCACGCCCGACCTGACCGACGACCCGGAGCGCGACGAGTCGCTCGGCGTCGCCGCCGCAGGGTCGGTGCCAGAGACACCGGGAGAGACACCGGCACGCCAGCCGGGCCGCCCCGTTGCGGAGGAGATCTCATGACCTGGGTCGTGCGGCTCATCGTCCTGCTTCCTGCCCTCGCCGGCCTGGCCGGCCTGCTCGCCCGGCGTCAGCGGGCCGTGGCTGCCGGCGTCGCCGTCGGCTCCGCTGCCCTCGTCACCGCCCTCGGTCTGGCCCAGTGGCTGGCACCCCTCCGGACGGCCGACATCGACTCGCTCGGCGGCCTGCCCCTGCGGGACCTGAGCGTGCCGCTCCACCTGCTCTCCGACCGGCTCTCCGGTCTCGTCAGCTTCGTCGTCGCCCTGGTCGTCCTCGCGATCCAGGTCTTCACGGTCTGGTACCTGCGCGAGGACCGGCGTTATGGCCAGTTCTCGGCGACGGTGTCGCTCTTCGCCGCCGGGATGCTTCTCGTCGTCCAGTCGGCCGACCTGGCCCTGACCCTCGTCGGCTGGGAGATCATGGGCTGGTGCTCGTGGTTGCTCATCGGCCACGACACCGATCGCTACGCCGCGCGCCGCGCGGCCTACAAGGCCTTCATCGTGACCCGGGTCGCCGACATCGGCATGGTGGTCGGCCTGGTGGCCCTCGCGGTCCGTGCGGGCAGCACCGACCTGCTCGACGTCCTGACGGCCACCGAGGGCGACGGGCTCCTCACGGTCGGTCTCGTCGGTGTGCTCATCGGAGTCGCCGGCAAGTCGGGTCTCTTCCCCTTCCACGACTGGCTTCCCGACGCGATGGAGGGCCCCACGCCGGCGTCCGCCCTCATCCACGCAGCCACGATGGTCGCCGCGGGCTCCTACGTCGTCACGCGCTTCTTCTCGCTCTACGCCGTCGACGACGCCGCCCGCCTGCTCCTCGCCGTCCTTGCCGCCGTGACGATGGTGTATGCCGCTGTGCTCGCTTTCGCACAGAGCGACGTCAAGCGGTTGCTGGCCTACTCGACGCTGAGCCAGATCGCGATCATGCTCGGAGCGCTCGCTGCGGCTCCCGCCGAGTCAGGAGCGGCGCCGGCGATCTCCCATCTCATCGGTCACGCCTTCTTCAAGGCACTCCTCTTCCTCGGTGTCGGCTGGCTGGCGGTCCTCGTCGGTGGGACGGCGCTGGTGAGGATGCGTGGCCGGCTGCGCACCAGGGGTGCGCTCCGGTGGTCGATGGCGCTCGGCTTCGCCGCCCTCGCGGGCGTCCCGCCCCTCATCGGCTTCTTCACGAAGGAGACCGTCATCGACACCGCCTTCGAGGGCGTGGCGGAGGGGGTCGGGCTGGGCGCCTGGATCGTCCTCGTGGCCCTCCTGGTCACCGTCGTCCTGACTGCTGCCTACTGCACGCGTGCCTGGCTGCTGCTCGATCATGTCGACGGCCCGCTCGAGGACACGGCGCGTCGGGAGGCGTCGGCAGCCCCCGTCCCGGTCTCGGCCGGCGAGTCCCCACCCGCTCCGACTGCGGGACACGAGGTGGCGGCAGGGCAGGCAGCGGGCCACGGGCACCATGCCCCGATCACGCTCTCGGCGGCGGTGTCCGTCGTGGCCCTTGCGGTGCTCACCGTCGTCGGCACCCTCTTCCTGACCGGACTGCGGGGAGCGATCCACGTCGGCATCGCGACGGCCGTCCTGTCCGTCCTCCTCATCGCGGGCGCTGCCCTCGCTGTCTGGGTCGCCAGCCGCCACGGCCGCGTCGACGCGGCCGAGCGCCTTCCCGTGTCGGTCCGGGCCGGCGCCGAGCGCGGTTTCGGCGCCGACGCTGCCTACGCCCGGTTCGGCTCCGGGGTCGTGGGCCTGGCGCGCGTCGTGGTGATGCTCGACCGTGACGTGGTCGACGCCTACCCCCGCGCGACCGCTGTGACGGCGCGGGGCCTCGGGCGGTTCGGCGAACGAGCCCATCGGGCGATCCCCTCCCTCGCCCTCGTCGGCCTCGTCGTCGGCGCCGGTCTCGTCGTCGGCCTGGGGGTGGTGACGTGGCTCTGACCCTGCTCCTGCTCCTCCCGCTCGTCGGAGCGATCGTGCTGTTCGCCATGCCTGCGGCGGCGTCGGTCGACCGCCTCATCGCCCTGGGGACCGCCGCGGTCACCGCCGTCCTGGCAGTGGTCGTCGTGTGGGGAAGCCACAGCATCGACGTGCCGTGGATCCGCAGCCTCGGCATCCGGTGGCACTTCGCGGTCGACGGGATCTCCGCGGCCCTCGTCCTGCTGACCGCCTTCCTCGTGGTCGGAGTCCTGCTCCACGCCCTCGCCGGGCCCACGCCCTCCGGAGGATCGCGCTCGACCTACCTCGGCGCCATCCTGCTCGTCGAGACGGGGGCGATCGCCACCTTCCTCGCGCGCGACGCCATCCTCTTCTTCATCGCCTTCGAGGTCGTCCTCGTGCCGATGTGGCTGCTGATCCGCCGGTTCGGCGACGACCACGTCCCGGACGAGACGCGGGCCGACGCGGCAGGACGGTTCGTCCTCTTCACGGTGTTCGGCTCGACCCTCATGCTCATCGGCATCCTGCTGCTCGTGTCGCACCAGGGCACGTCCGACCTCGAGGCGCTGGCCCGGATGCATGGTGCCGGCCTGGCGCACAGTCTGGAGGTCGCCATCGCGGCGATCCTCCTGACGGGCCTGGCAGTGAAGGTTCCGCTGTGGCCCCTGCACACCTGGCTGCCCTCGGCCCACACCATCGCCCCGACGGCGGGCTCGGTCCTCCTTGCGGCGGTGCTCCTCAAGATGGGCACCTACGGCATCGTCCGGCTGGCCGTCGCCGCAGTCCCGGAGGGCGTCGTCGCGCTGAGCCCGATCCTCGCGGCGCTCGGCGCGGTCTCCACGATCTGGGGAGGCCTGGCCTGCCTCGTCGAGCGCGACCTCAAGCGGCTCATCGCCTACAGCTCCGTCGCCCACATGGGCTTCATCGGCATCGCCCTGGCCGCCGGCAACCACACGGGGCTCCAGGCGGCGCTCTTCGCGAACATCGCCCACGGCATCGTCTCGGCCCTGCTCTTCTTCCTCGTCGGTGACCTGAAGGAGCAGTGGGGCTCGGCGGACCTGTCGACGCCCCGCGTGGCACTGCGCGACCGCGCACCGCGCTTCGGTGTCGCGTTCGTCTTCGGCCTGGCGGCAGCGCTCGGGCTCCCCGGCCTGATCAGCTTCTGGGGCGAGTTCCTCTCGCTCTATGCCGCCTGGTCACCCGCGGAGGGCGTCAACGTCGGCATGCTGCGAGGGACGGTCGTCGTCGGAGCCGTCGGGCTGGCACTCGCGGCGGCCTACGCCCTGCGTGTTGCTCGCATCCTCTGGGCCGGCGAAGGAGCTGCGGCCGACGGGGCGACCGCCGCAGCCGCGGCGGCCTCGGTCACCGCCGGGTCCACGCCGGCCGACGGCCTTGGTGAGGTGGTGGTGGACGAGCGTGGCATCCGCTGGGGCGTCATCCTCGCCCTCATCGTCGTCATGGTGTCGCTGGGCGTCATGCCCCACCTGCTGCTGACCATCTCCGAGATGGACGCGGCCGCCCTGCTGACGGGAGTGACCCGATGAACGGCCTCGAGATCGACTACCTGGTCCTGCTGCCTGCGCTGATCCCCATCGTCGGCGTCGTGGTGATCCTCGTCGTCGACCTGGTCAACCCGAGCCTTCGGCAGCTCCCGTTCGCCGTCGCCGGCCTGTCGGCGATCGGCGCCTCGGTCGCCACCCTGCCCGGTCTGGGCCAGGTGCGCGGCGACGCCTGGGCGACGCTCTGTGTCGGACCGGGAGCCGGCACCGCGCCTGCCGGGACGCCGCGTCCCGGGGGGGAGGGCCTGCCGCAGACCTGCTTCTGGCAGGCGGACTCGCTGACCAGCTCCCTGCAGCTGGCCGCCGGGGTGGCCACGCTCGTCGTCGTGCTCCTCGCCTGGCCGCGGACCAGGGCCCGCTCGGTCACCGAGGGGACCCGTGAGCCGATCATGGCCATCCTGCTCCTCACGGCCTTCGCGGGCACCATGGTCGTCGCTGCGAGCCGTGACATCGGGACCTGGCTCATCGCCCTGGAGCTCGCCACCCTCCCGGTGATCGGGCTCGTCGCCCTCTCGGGACGCCGCGGCGCCGTCGCCGGCGCGGTGCAGCTGCTCGTCACCTCGCTCGTGTCCTTCGCGCTGCTCGTCCTCGGGGCGGCGCTCTGGCTCGTCGCGACGGGAAGCCCGATGCTCGACGGCAACGCCGTTCTCGTCGGGGAGGGATACCAGACCGAGGCGCCCGGCTCCGCCCTGGTGGCCTGGCCCGACGCGTCAACGGCGATGCTCGCCCTCGCCGTCGTGCTGATGATCGCTGGGCTGGGCTTCAAGCTCTCGCTCGTGCCGTTCCACGCGTGGACCCCGACGGCCTACTCAGGCGCCACGGTGCCGGTGGCGACCTTCCTCGCCACGGTCTCCAAGATCGCGGCCCTCGCGGCGCTGCTCGTGGTCCTGCGCGCCATCACGGTGATGGGTGCGTCGGGTCTCGCCGCCGTCGCCCTGCTCGCGGCACTGAGCATGACCGTGGGCAATCTCATGGCGCTGCGTCAGAACGACGTCGTCCGGCTGCTCGCGTGGTCGACGGTTGCCCAGGCCGGTTGGGTGGTGATGCCGCTCGTCAGCGTCTCCTCGCTCGGCAACCGCGCGGCCGCGACGTACCTGCTCACGTACGTCCTGGCGACCACAGTGGCCTTCGCGGTGGTCGCTCTGATGCTCCGCGAGCGGCCGGGCTCTGGCCGCACGCTCGAGGCGTACGAGGGTCTGTGGCACCGCAGCCCGTGGCGCGCCGGGGCTCTCGCGCTCGCGCTGACCTCCCTGGCGGGTCTGCCCCCGGGCATCATCGGACTCGTGGGCAAGGTCGTCGCCCTTCGTCCGGTGGTCGTCGAGGGATGGATCTGGTTGGCCGTCATCGCTGCCGCCAACGCGGTGCTCGGCGTCGCCGTCTACCTGCGGTGGCTCAAGCCCGTGATCACGACGACGGAGGCCGCCGAGACGGTGCAGCCCACGACGCGTGGCCCCGGAAGTCGGCGCGTCATCATCGCCGGCCTGGTGCTCAGCTCGGCGTTGCTCGTCGTGGTCAGCGTCCAGCCGGACGTGGTGCTGCGTCTCCTGGGCTGACCTCGTCGCGGTCGGCGCCGGGAGCGATGCGCCGGGCGAGCCAGGCCAGCGCGAGCGGATAGCGGTAGTCGATCGCGCCGTGGCCGGCGTCGAAGGTCTCGAAGTGGATCCGCTCGTCGGGCAGGCCGATGCGCCGCAGCTCTGCGTCGAAGGCCTGGGCGCCGAGGTCGAGGAACCACTCGTCCCGCGTGCCGGCGTCGATCCACACCGCGCGCCATGATCTGACCGCGTCGGCGTGGCGCTCTGCCATCCGCACGGGGTCCCAGTCGAGCCACCGCTGCCAGACGTGGGGCACGAGGCGACCACTCCTCGCCTCGAACGGGAGACGCGGGGTCCCGTCCGGCTCGGCGGAGAAGCAGGCGGCGACCCCGAGGAGCATGAGCAGTGAGCTGTCGGCCTCCTTCGTGAACGCGGTGCGTCCACGGAAGTCGTCCCACCAGGCCGTGATGTCGCCGTCATACTCGCGCAGGAACCTCACGGCCTTGGCGAAGTCCGGGATGTAGCAGTACTCGTAGAGCGCATCACCGGCGTGAGTCGCCAGCGCGCCGAACAGGTCCGGTCGCAGCATCGGGGTGATCATCGCACCGAAGCCACCGCTCGACTTGCCGCTGATCGCCCGGTGCTGCGGCGCTGCCAGCGTCCGGTAGTGCCGGTCGACGAAGGGCACCACCTCGTCGCAGAGGTAGGAATGGTAGTTGCCGGTGCCCGGCGAGTCGACGTACTGGCTGCCGCCGTAGGCCGTCCACGCGTCGACGTAGACGACGATGGTGGGTGGTGCCTCGCCGGCGGCGAACACGGCATCGGCCGTCTCGACGAAGGGCTGGCGGAACGGCGTCCGGTTGCGCCACATGGTGATCGCACCGGTGTAGCCCTGGATGACGTAGACGCTCGCGTAGCGCCGCTCGGGCTCGGAGTCGTACCCGGGTGGGACATAGACCCAGAGGGGCCGGACATGGGGGTCACCGAGCGGGTTGTCCCGCAGGACGGCGCTCTCCAGGGAGTGCTCGTCGAGGCGTCCGGCCAGTTCCGAGGACCATGGCAGCATGCGGCCCACGGTATCCCGCGGCGGCCCTCGATGGCCCTCGATGGCCCTCGATGGCCCTCGATGGCCCTCGATGGCCCGTGGACAGCAGCCAGCCCCGCTGGTGGCGACAGCGGGGCTGGCTGCTGTTCGGTCGTGGCCGAAGGGTGGGTCCGCGGCGTCGGTGGTCTTCGCGCCGCGGGAGTGCGTCAGACGCGGACCGGGGCGTCGCGGTGTGCGGCGGCGGGAAGGGCGTCGTTGACCTTCTTGGCGTGGCGGAAGCCGAAGAGGGCGAGGAGCGCGAGGACCGCGGCGGCGACGAAGGCGCCGATGCCCGCGATGCCGGCGATGGTGCCCATGGTGCCGAAGGCGTAGGCGTTGAGGAGCAGGCCGCGCAGGGTGTTGCCCATGAAGAGCGTCTGGCGCAGGTCACCGAGAGCCTTGACCTCCTCGGGGTTGGCGCTGGGGTCCTTGGCCAGCTTCATGAACTCGCCGGAGACCTCCTCGTAGGTGCGGTTCTCGGAGCTCGTGTTCATGTGGACGAGGATGTAGTGGTCGGCGAAGGCCTTGGCCTGCGCGCCGGTGGTCATGTCCTGACCGGCGTACTGGAGGAGGGCGTCCTTCTGCTCCTGCGTCTCGAGACGCTCCGCGGCCGGCATCGTGATGCGCTGCTGGCTGAGCTGCTCCTCGACGTTCTGGTTGACGAAGTTGCTGGCGTAGGTGAGCAGGCCACCTGCGACGAGGAGGACGACGGCCAGGATGAGGCCGGTCCAAGAGATGAGCTGGTCAAGCGTCTTGCGCATCGCGTTACTCCTTGTAGTGGGAGGGACTCCCATTCCCTGGTTCCCTGTTCCCTGGTTTCCCCTGGCGAGATGAACACTACTACTACATGTAGTAGTTGAGAAATCCACGAGGGCGACTGTGACCACCGCCTCACCAGCTCACCGCCTCACCAGCTCAGCGCCTCACCGCCACGAGCCCGAGCCCGCACTGCGGAACACCCGCCGCGGACCGCTCGTTCCACCGACATGCACAGGCACTTCAACGGACTCAAGACGGCCGCCCTCTTCGGCGCCATCTGGGCCCTCCTGCTCGGGATCGGCGCCCTCATCGGAAACGGCCGCTACATCTGGCTGTTCGCCCTCATCGGTGTCGCCACGACCGCCTACGGCTACTGGAACTCCGACAAGCTCGCGATCCGCGCCATGCACGCCTACCCCGTCTCAGAGGCGCAGGCACCGGTCATGTACCGGATCGTCCGCGAGCTGTCGACCGCGGCGGGCAAGCCGATGCCGCGGCTGTACGTGTCCCCGACGCAGGCGCCGAACGCGTTCGCCACGGGCCGCAACCCCCAGAATGCCGCCGTGTGTGCGACCGAGGGCCTGCTCGGGCTGCTCGACGAGCGTGAGCTGCGCGGGGTGCTCGGGCATGAGCTGATGCACGTCTACAACCGGGACATCCTCACCAGCTCCGTGGCTGCCGCGATCGCCGGTGTCATCACCTCGATCGGTCAGATGCTGATGTTCACGAGCATGTTCGGCGGCTCCGACGAGGACCGGCCCAATCCGCTGGCCCTGCTGGCGATGTCCTTCCTCGCGCCGATGGCCGCGATGATGATCCAGCTGGCCATCAGCCGGACGCGTGAGTACGACGCGGACGAGGACGGCTCCCGCCTGACCGGGGATCCGCTGGCGCTCGCGTCGGCGCTGCGCAAGCTCGAGGCCGGGGTGGCGCGGGCGCCGCTGGCACCCCAGCCGCAGATCGTCAACGCGAGCCACATGATGATCGCCAACCCGTTCCGGGCGCAGGACGTATCGCGCTTCTTCGCGACCCACCCGCCGATGGAGCAGCGGATCGCCCGGCTCGAGAGCCTGGCGGGGGGTCCCCGCCGCTACTGATCCACACGCTGGGTCAGTCGTGGCCATGGCGGGCCCGTTCATCTGGCAGGCTCGCCCTCATGCGTAGTCTCACCCTGGCCGAGGCCCGCGAGCGGGCCGCGCTCATCGCGGTGACGTCGTATGCCGTTGAGCTCGACCTCGACCAAGGTGACCGGGTCTTCGGCTCGGTCTCGAGCATCACCTTCACGTGCAGCTCGCCGGGTGCCGACAGCTGGGTCGACGTCAAGGCGCGATCGGTGCACGAGGTCACCCTCAACGGCCGGCGGCTCGATCCCGGCGACATCCGGGACGGCCGGCTGACGCTGCGTGGGCTCGCCGCGGACAACCGTCTCGTGGTGCGGGCGACGATGGCCTACAGCCACGACGGCCAGGGCCTGCACCGGGCGACCGACCCGGCCGACCGGCGGGACTACGTCTACGGGCACCTCTTCCTCGACGCGGCGCCGACGGTCTTCGCCTGCTTCGACCAGCCGGACCTCAAGGCGCCCCACGACATTGGCGTGCGGGCACCGCAGGACTGGGTCGTCCTCGGCAACGGCGCCGCCCGTCAGGTGGCGCCCGGCCAGTGGCGCCTGGCGACGACCAAGCCCCTCGCGACGTACTTCGTCACGGTGTGTGCCGGGCCCTACGTCTCGGTGCGGGACGAGCACGACGGGATCCCCCTCGGGATCCACGCGCGGGCCTCGCTTCGCGAGCCCCTGGAGCGGCACTCCGGCGAGCTGTTCACCGTGACGCGGCAGTGCTTCGACTACTTCCACGACCTGTTCGGCATCCGCTATCCCTTCGGCGAGTACCACCAGGTCTTCGTGCCCGAGTTCAACGCCGGGGCGATGGAGAACCCCGGGTGCGTCACCCTGCGCGACCAGTACCTCTTCCGCGGGGCGGCGACCCGCGACGAGCTGCTCGGCCGCGCCAACACGGTGAGCCACGAGATGTCGCACATGTGGTTCGGCGACCTCGTCACGATGAAGTGGTGGGACGACCTGTGGCTCAACGAGTCCTTCGCCGAGTACATGTCGCACCGCTGCCTCGTCGACGCGACGGAGTACACCGACGCGTGGGTGGACTCGTCGATCGTGCGGAAGGTGTGGGGATACGGCGCGGAGCGGTCGCCGTCCACGCATCCGGTGGCGGGCGTCGAGGCCCTGGACGCCCAGAGCGCCCTGCAGAACTTCGACGGGATCTCCTACGCCAAGGGGGCCGCGGTCCTGCGCCAGCTCATCTCGTTCGTCGGTGACGACGCCTTCCTGGCCGGGGTGCGCGCCTACCTCACCGACAAGTCCTACGCGAACGGGATGCTCGCCGACTTCCTCGGCGCGATCGAGCGCGCCAGCGGCCGCGACCTGGGCCCCTGGTCAGATGCGTGGCTGCTCAGCGCCGGCCGTGACACGATCTCCGTGGACGTGGCGGTCCACGGCGGGACCGTCGAGGCGGCACGGCTGCTGCGGGTGCGGCCCACGACGCACCTGGCGGACCGTCCCCACGCGCTGGACGTCGCGGCGTGGACGGACGGGGCCGAGGTCAGCAGGCTCGCCGTGACAGCGACCGGCGACCTGACGCCGCTGCCCGACCTGGCCGGCAAAGCCGTTCCTGCGGTCCTGGTCCCCAACTCCGCCGACCTCACGTGGGCCCGGGTCCGGCTCGACAGGAGCACGCTCGACGCGCTTCCCACCCAGCTGGCCAGGGTGCCCGATGCGCAGGCCCGGGCTGTCGTGTGGTCGGCCCTCATCGACGGGGTCCACGTCGCGGAGGTGTCGCCCGTGACCTTCCTCGACGTCTTCGAGGCGACCTGGACCTCCGAGTCCAACGCATCCATCCTTGCCCGCATGGCGCTCTACGCGGAGCACCGGATCGTCCCTCACTTCGTGCCGCGTGCTGCGCAGCCGGCCGCGGCGGGCCGGCTGGCCCGGAGCGCCCGTCAGCTGCTCGACCGGGCCGACGAGGGCACCAGCCGCTCGCTCGCCGCGGCGCGCCTGCTCGCCGGGACCAGCGACGACGAGGCGCTGCTCCGCTCGTGGGCGGACGGCTCGGGGCTGCCGCACGGGCTCGAGGACGACGGCGACTTCCGGTGGATCGTCGTGCGCAATCTGGCCGCTCGCGGCCTCATCGACGCAGCGGCGGTCGACTCCTACCGCGCGAAGGACGACACCCTCCAGGGCGGCCTCAACGCGCTCATGTGCCGGGCGGCGCTGCCCCGTCCCGACGTGAAGGCCTGGGCCTGGGACCAGCTGACCGGTCGCCACGGCCGTTCCAACTACGAGATGATCCACCTCGCGCGCGGCCTGTGGATGTCGCCCGACGACGCCCTCGTCGCCGACTACGTCGAGCGGTTCTTCACCGACGTCCCTGCGATGTCCGCGTGGGTCGGCGAGGACGCCCTCTCTCGCGTCGTCCTCGCCGCCTTCCCCAAGGTCTTCACGAGCCAGACGGACGCCCTGAGCAGCCGGGCCCTGCGGCGCCGCGACCTGACCCCCGCGGTGCGCAGGTCGCTCGTCGACGCGGACGCCGAGCTGCGCGAGGCGCTCGCGTCCCGCGCGGCCTTCGCCTCGGACTTCCGGGCGAGCGCCTGACGACCGGCTGCTGCCCGCGCCGCCGGAGCGGAGTCGCTCAACCCTCCAAGGAGTAGGCGACGGCGTGCTGCGGCTCGTAGAGCAGGATGTCGTCGGCGCCCGGGACCCTCATGAAGACGATGCGGCCAAAGCTCTCGTCCACCGGCTCCGTCGCGAACTCCGCTCCCCGTGAGGCGAGCTCGGCCATCGTCGACTCGAGGTCGTCGCACATCAGGGAGATGGAGTGGTGGCGCTCGGCGCGCGAGGCGGCGTCCTTGCCTCGGGTCGGATGGACCCCGACCTCGCTCGGCCCGGTCCGGAAGATCAGCCACTCCGGGTCGCCCTCCGGGACCTCGTCGCTGACGTAGGGCCACTGGAGCACGTCCCGCAGGAACGCCCGGGTGGCGGGTGCGTCGTCTGAGTAGATGAGCGTGTGCACCGCGGTGATCATGCTCCGACGGTAACCCCGGCCGGCGCTGTGGGACAGGACTTCGCGACCGCGGGATGGGTGGTCACCAGGGGCTGGGCTCGTAGTCCTTGACGAAGCAGCCGTAGAGGTCCTCCCCGGCCTCGCCGCGCACGATCGGGTCGTAGACCCGCGCCGCCCCGTCGACGAGGTCGAGCGGCGCGTGCCAGCCCTCGGCAGCGATCCGCAGCTTCTCGTCGTGCGGACGCTCGTCGGTGATCCAGCCCGTGTCGACCGCGGTCATCAGGATCCGGTCGGTCTCGAACATCTCGCCGGCGCTCGTCCGCGTCAGCATGTTGAGCGCCGCCTTGGCCATGTTGGTGTGGGGGTGCCCCGGGCCCTTGTATCGGCGGGAGAACTGGCCCTCCATCGCGGAGACGTTGACGACATAGGCTCGGCGGGCTCCGGCGCGCACGGCGGCGCGCATCGCCGGGCGGAGCCGGCTGATGAGGATGAAGGGTGCGGTCGAGTTGCACAGCT
Source organism: Intrasporangium sp. DVR (assembly GCF_040365325.1). Classification (NCBI taxonomy): domain Bacteria; kingdom Bacillati; phylum Actinomycetota; class Actinomycetes; order Micrococcales; family Intrasporangiaceae; genus Intrasporangium; species Intrasporangium sp. DVR. The sequence goes on from NZ_BAABZW010000003.1 coordinate 167,848, forward strand.
GCACCTCGAGCAGCTCGAGCGGGTCGACCTCCTCGACCTTCTGCGTCCACGAGTTGATGCGCTGCAGGTCGGGGAGCAGCCCGCCGGCGTCGACCGCCGTGCCGGCCCGGTGCGCCTCCAGGCTGGCGTGGCCCGCGGTCATCGCCTTGCCGGTCAGGGCGAGCGCGGTCAGGGACGCCGCGGTCTGGGCAGCCACCGCGTCCGCAGCCGACCCGCCGTCGTGGTGGGCGATCGCGTGGTGCTCGAGCGCTCCGGCGATCGCGGCCGGGTGCGCCTCGCTGATCCGGTCGAAGGTGACCATCTCGGGCAGCGCGATGCCCTCCGGGAGCGGCGCCGACTCGGCCTCCACCAGCTGGCTGTAGGCGCCCGGAGAGCGGCGCACCGTCTGCGCCGCGTTGTTGACGAGGATGTCGAGGGGCCCGGCCGCGGCAACCTCGTCGGCGAGCGCGACGACCTGGGTCGGGTCGCGCAGGTCGATGCCGACCACCTTCAGCCGGTCGATCCAGTCCGCGCTGTCCTCGATCGAGGCGAAGCGTCGCATCGCGTCCTTGGGGAAACGGGTCGTGATGGTCGTGTGCGCCCCGTCTCGAAGGAGACGCAGCGCGATGTACATGCCGATCTTGGCGCGCCCGCCCGTGAGCAGCGCGCGGCGACCGGTGAGGTCCGTGCGCTGGTCGCGCTTGGCGTGGCTCAGGCCGGCGCACTGCGGGCAGAGCCAGTGGTAGAACGCGTCGACGAGGGTGTAGTCGCTCTTGCAGATGTAGCAGCCACGCGGGTTGACCAGCTCACCGGCGAACGCCCCGGACGCGGTGGAGACCAGGGGGATCCCCTTGGTCTCGTCGTCGATCCGCATCGGTGACCCGGTGGCGGTCGACTCGATCACCTGCCGGTCGGCCTTGCGCTCGGCCCACGTCTTGGCGTTGCGCCGGTCCTTCTTGAGACGCTTGTACATCAGGGAGGCCGCCCGCTTGAGCGTCTCGAAGTCCGGGTCGTCGGTGTCCAGCGCGGGCACGGCGGCCAGGACCCGCAGTGTCGTCGCCACGTCGGACGGGTCGAGGCGCGGGGACGCTGCAGGGTGGCCGGGGTGGCCGGGGTGGCCGGGGTGGCCGGGGTCGCCGGGACCGGCGTGGTCGGCGGCAGGAGCGGGCTGGGTCACCGGAGCAGAGTACGGTCCCGGCCACGTGCTCCCCGAATCGTCGGGCCCACCGCGAGGGGCAGGACGCCTGTCGACGTCCTGCCCACCCGGGGCCGCTGGACCCGGGGAGGAGCCCAGCGGCATACCTCATGGGGGGAAGGGGGGCCCTCCAGAGGTCAGCTCGCCGGCCTGGCTGCGAGTGTGACCGCCACGTCCTGGCGCTGACCGTCGCGGATGACGGTCAGGGTCACCTTCTCGCCGGCCGTCCGCTCGCGGATCTGTGCGACCAGAGCAGTGGACGAGTCGACGGCTTCACCGTCGATGGCGACCACGACGTCACCCTTGCGGAGGCCGGCCTGCTCCGCAGGCGCACCGGCGGTCAGCTCGGCGATCTCTGCCCCGGCCCGCTGGGCCGACCCGTCCTTGGTCACGGTGTCCCGGGCGCTGACGCCGAGGAAGGCGTGCTCGGCGGTGCCGTCGGCGACGAGCTGGTCCGCGATCGACTTGACCTCGTTGACCGGGATCGCGAAACCGATGCCGATGTTGCCGCTCTGGCCACCCAGGCCACCGCCCAGCTGCGCGATGGAGCTGTTGATGCCGATCAGCTTGCCCTCCGCGTCGACGAGGGCGCCGCCGGAGTTGCCGGGGTTGATCGCTGCCGAGGTCTGGATCGCGTTCGTCACGACCGGCTCGGACGAGCCCTGGTTGCCGAAGGGCGACTCGGTGGAGGTGCCGGTGGTGACCGGTCGGTCGAGCGCACTGATGATCCCGGTGGTCACCGTCCCGGAGAGCCCCAGCGGGTTGCCGATGGCCATGACGGGGTTGCCGACGGCCAGCGCGTCCGAGTCGCCGAGCGTGATCGGGGTCAGGTCGTCGGGTGCCGCGTCGATCTTGATGACGGCGAGGTCGGCGGAGGGGTCGGTGCCGACGACCGACGCGTCATAGGTTCGGCCGTCCGACAGGGTCACCTGGATCGCACCGTTGCCCCGCGCTCCCTCGACGACGTGGTTGTTCGTCACGACGTGACCGGCCTTGTCCAGGATCACCCCCGAGCCTGCGCCGTTCGCCAGCTCGATGCTCACCACGCTGGGGGAGACCGCCTTGGCGACGGCTGACCAGTCAGGGGCGGCCGCATCGCCCTGGATCACGGTGGGGGAGGAGCCCTGCTGGCTCGACGACGTCGCGGCCGCGGGGGCAGCCGCATCCGGCTCGTTGGCCTGCGTCAGGGCATAGGTCCCGCCGCTCGCGAGCACGGCCGCCAGCAACGCGACCGCAGCGGTCTGGCCCAGGCCCCGGCCGCGTCGCGGCGGCTGGCCAGGCGGGTCACCGATCGGCTGGTAGGGCGAGGCCGGGGGCGCCGGAGGGGTCGTCGTCGCGGCGGGCGGCGGGGCGCTGGCGGCGGACGGTGGGACGCTCGCGGCAGGGATCTCCTGGGTCCGGCCCGTCTCGGGCAGGTGCTGTGTGTCATGCGGTGAGAGCGTCATGGCTTCTCCTCGGGTCGGGTGCTGGTTCGATGACACCCCGCGAGGTTGGGATGCGGGTATGACGTGTCTGTGAGCTTCCTGTGACCGGTACCCGGATCGGAAGACGTGCGTATCAGGTGTGGCCGGCGTCAGTGCGTCGGCAGGTCGACGATGAAGGTTGCGCCGCCGCCGGGGGTCTCGTCGACGCGGACCGTCCCGCGGTGGGCAGCGACGATCGCCCCGACGATCGCGAGGCCGAGCCCGCTGCCGGCGCCGCCACCTCGGGTCCTCGCGCGGTCGGCGCGGTAGAAGCGCTCGAAGACGCGCTCGCGGTCCGCTTGCGGGATGCCCGGGCCGTGGTCGCGCACCTGGAGGACGACCCGGCCCGGACCTCCGGAGCCCACGCGGAGCTCGATCGGGCTCGACGGGGGAGTGTGGATGCGGGCATTGGTGACGAGGTTCGTCACGACCTGACGCAGCTGGCGCTCGTCGGCGACCAGCTCGGCTGGGGCGAGGGGGCCCTCGATGCCCCCGACGGTGACGACTCGATCCGGTGCAATGGCCTGCGCGTCCTGGGCGGCCTCCGCGGCGAGCAGGGCGAGGTCGACGGTCTGCAGCTCGAGCGGCCGGTCGCCGTCGAGCCGCGCCAAGGTGAGGAGGTCCTCGACGAGCGCTCTCATCCGGTGGCTCTCGTTCTCGATCCGCGCCATGGCGCCGCCGACGGCCTCGTCCGACGGCAGGCCCCCGTGCCGGTAGAGCTCGGCGTATCCGGAGACGGCCGCGAGCGGGGTGCGCAGCTCGTGCGAGGCGTCCGCGATGAAGCGCCGCATCTCCTCCTCGTTGGCCTGCCGCGCCGCGAAGCTCTGCTCGATCCGCGTCAGCATCGCGTTGAGCGACCGGGCCAGGGAAGCGACCTCGTCGTCCGTGTCGGGGACGTCGACGCGCCGGGTGAGGTCGCCACCGGCGATGGCCGCGGCCGTGTCCTCGATGCGGGTCAGCGGGCGGAAGGTGCGCCGGATCAGGAACCACCCGAGCGCGGCGCAGCTGAGCAGGACGAGGATCCCGATGGCGCTGGCGAAGACGACCACCTGGTTGACGGTGGCGTGCAGCTGGCGCAGCGGCAGGGCCACGACCAGGGTCGCCTCGCGCTGCGTGTCGGTCATGGCGAGGGCGAGCCACTCGATCGTCCCGTCGGTCGAGTCGAGCACGAGCGTCTGGCCGATCCGCGGGTCGTCGGCGTGGATGAGCGGGATGGCCGGCTTCGTCGGCTCGCGGAACGCCTCCCCGAGAGAGACCTGCTCGTCGCTGCCCTCGACGATGAGGCGCAGCGTGAAACCGCTCGGCAGCGGTGAGCTGGCCTTCCGGTACTCCTTGAGCTGCAGCTGAGCGACGCTCGTGCCGTAGAACTCCAGCTCCTGCCGGGCCTGCCCCATGAGGTAGCGGTCGAGGAGCACGCCGAGGATGACGATGGTGGCGGCGAGGGCGACGAGGATGAGCCCGAGGGCCACGCCCAGGAGCCGCCAGCGCAGGGTGAGGGCTCGCATGCGTGCTCCCGCTCGTCAGGCCGTGGGTGACTCGGGTGGGACGCGCAGAACGTACCCCACACCGCGCTTCGTGTGGATGAGCGGGGGACCCTGGGCGTCGACCTTGCGCCGCAGGTAGGAGATGTAGGACTCGACGATGCCGGACTCGCCGCGGAAGTCGTAGTCCCACACGTGGTCGAGGATCTGGAGCTTGGACACGACGCGGTTGGGGTTGAGGAGCAGGTAGCGGAGCAGCTTGAACTCCGTCGGTGACAGGTCGATGACCCGTCCGGCGCGCCGCACCTCGTGCGAGTCCTCGTTGAGCTCGAGGTCGTGGAAGCGGAGCGTGGCGGAGTCGTCGACCGGGCTTCCGGTGCGGCGCAGCACGGCGCGGATGCGGGCGATGACCTCCTCGAGGCTGAACGGCTTCGTGACGTAGTCGTCGCCGCCGACCGTGAGGCCGTGGACCTTGTCGCCGAGCCCGTCACGGGCGGTGAGGAAGAGGACCGCCTGCTGGCGGCCCCGCTCGCGCAGGCGCCGGGTCACCTCGAAGCCGTCGACGTCGGGCAGCATGACGTCGAGGACGACGAGGTCGGGCTGGTACTCCTCGGCCAGTCGCAGGGCGGTCTCGCCGTTGTCGGCGGTCCGGACGTCGAAGCCGGCGAAACGCAGCGAGGTGGCGAGCAGCTCACGGATGTTGGGCTCGTCCTCGACGACGAGCAGTCGCGCCTCGGGGACGGGTGCGGAGGAGGAGGGCACCTCCCCAGTTTCGGGGAGTCCGCTGGGAGTTTGCTGGGAACTCGGAGGGTCGCGAGGTCCGGGCCGCTGGGACCGGGCCCAGCGGCATACGGCCGCCTCGTGCCGTCACACGTCGGCGGCGTCGACGATGCGGTAGGAGTAGCCCTGCTCGGCAAGGAAGCGCTGTCGGTGCGCCGCGAAGTCGGCGTCCACGGTGTCGCGGGCGACGACCGTGTAAAAGTGGGCCGTGCGCCCGTCGCCCTTGGGCCGGAGCACCCGTCCGAGGCGTTGCGCCTCCTCCTGTCGGCTGCCGAAGGTGCCGCTGACCTGGATCGCCACGCTCGCCTCCGGCAGGTCGATGGAGAAGTTCGCGACCTTGGAGACGACGAGCCGGGTGATCTGCCCGTTGCGGAACGCGTCGTAGAGCCGCTGGCGCTCCTTGACGGTCGTCTCGCCGGTGATGACGTCGGCGCCGAGGCGCTCGGCGATCTCGTGGAGCTGGTCGAGGTACTGGCCGATGATGAGGGTCGGTTCAGCCGTATGCCGCTGGGCGAGCTTGTCGACGACCGCGAGCTTCGCGTCGGCGCAGCTGGCCAGCCGGTAGCGGTCCTCCGGCTCTGCGGTGGCGTAGGCGAGCCGGAGGCTGTCGGGGAGGGTGACCCGGACCTCCACGCAGTCGGCGGGGGCGATGTAGCCCTGCGCCTCGATGTCTTTCCACGGGGCGTCGAAGCGCTTGGGACCGATCAGGCTGAACACGTCGGCCTCCCGCCCGTCCTCACGCACGAGCGTCGCGGTGAGGCCGAGGCGGCGCCGGGCCTGGAGGTCGGCGGTCATCCGGAAGATCGGGGCGGGGAGCAGGTGCACCTCGTCGTAGACGATGAGGCCCCAGTCGCGGGCGTCGAGCAGGTCCAGGTGGGTGTAGGCGCCCTTCCGGCGGGTCGTCAGCACCTGGTAGGTGGCGATCGTGACGGGCCGGACCTCCTTGCGGGCACCGGAGTACTCGCCGATCTCGTCCTCGGTCAGCGTCGTGCGCCGGAGGAGCTCGTCCTTCCACTGGCGGGCGCTGACGGTGTTGGTGACGAGGATGAGCGTCGTGGCCTTGGCGGCGGCCATGGCGCCGGCACCGACGAGCGTCTTGCCGGCCCCGCAGGGCAGCACCACGACGCCCGAGCCGCCGTGCCAGAACCCGTCGACCGCCTGCTTCTGGTAGGGCCGAAGGTGCCAGCTGTCCTGCAGCAGGTCGATCGGGTGCGCCTCACCGTCGACGTAGCCGGCGAGGTCCTCCGCGGGCCACCCGACCTTGAGCAGCTCCTGCTTGAGCGTGCCGCGCTCGCTGGGGTGGACGACGACGGCGAGGTCGTCGATCCGCTCGCCGAGCAGGGGCCTGATCTTCTTGTGGCGCAGGATCTCCTCGAGCACCGGACGGTCGGTCGTGCGCAGGACGAGGCGGGTGCCCTCCGGGGTGTCGGCGAACCCTTCCTTCTCGAGGGTGAGGCGGCCGTACCGGTCCATCGTGTCGGCGACGTCGACGAGCAGCGCGTGCGGGACGGCGTAGCGCGAGTAGGTGATGAGCGCGTCGACGACCTGCTCGGCGTCGTGGCCCGCGGCCCGGGCGTTCCACAGGCCGAGCGGCGTGACGCGGTAGGTGTGGACGTGCTCGGGGGCGCGCTCCAGCTCGGCGAAGGGCGCGATGGCCCGGCGCGCCTCCTCGGCGCGCGGGTGCTGGACCTCGAGCAGGAGGGTCTTGTCGCTCTGGACGATCAGCGGTCCGTCATTCATCGTGTCGTCCAACCCCGCACCGGCCGGTCCTGTTCCCCGCGCACGCTCAGCCCGCAACACACCGAGCACCTGCGAACCCACCCGCCTCCGTTGCGGGTGTGTTGCCGGGTGCTCGGTGTGTCGGCGGTCACGTCGGGGGGCTGGGGCACGCCTGACAGTATGGGCGCATGCGTACCCCACAGGTGGAGGCGGCGACGGGCCTGCCCCGGTCGGTGACGATCTACGAGGTCGGTCCGCGCGACGGGCTGCAGAACGAGAAGACGGTCGTGCCGGCCACGACGAAGGTCGAGTTCATCCGGCGCCTCGAGGCGGCCGGCCTGCAGACCATCGAGACCACCTCGTTCGTCCCCGCCCGCTGGGTGCCGCAGATGGGCGACGCCGAGGAGGTCCTCGCCGGGCTGGCCGCGGCCGGCGGCGACGCGACGGGTCGCCGGCGCCCCGCACTCGTCCCCAACGAGCGAGGCCTGGACCGAGCCGAGGAGCTGGGACTGCAGGCGATCGCCATCTTCGGGTCGGCCACCGAGACGTTCGCCCGCAAGAACCTCAACCGCACCGTCACCGAGCAGTACGCCATGTTCGAGCCCGTCGTGAAGCGGGCCCTGGCCGACGGCATGTGGGTGCGGGCCTACGTCTCGATGTGCTTCGGCGACCCGTGGGAGGGGCCCGTCCCCGTCGACCAGGTCGTCGAGGTGGCCCAGCGCCTGATGGACCTCGGGTGTGCCGAGCTCAGCCTCGGTGACACGATCGGCGTGGGCACGACCGGCCACGTCCACCGGCTCCTCGACGCCTTGGACCGCAAGGGGATCGGCTCCGACCGCATCGCCGTGCACTTCCACGACACCTACGGCCAGGCACTCGCCAACACCATGGCTGCCCTCCGCGACGGGGTGTCCGTCGTCGATGCCTCGACCGGTGGCCTGGGCGGGTGCCCCTACGCCAAGTCGGCGACCGGCAACCTCGCCACAGAGGACCTCGTCTGGGCCCTCACGGGCGCCGGCGTCGAGACCGGCATCGACCTGGAGCAGCTCGTCGAGACGAGTGTCTGGATGGCCGCCCAGCTGGGCCGGCCGAGCCCCTCCAACGTGGTCCGCGCCCTCGCCGGCCCCGCCTGATCGAAAGAGCAGTTCGCGACACGTCAGCGTGGCGCGAACTGCTCTTTCGATGGTCAGGGGGTGTCGAGGGTCGCGCCGGTGATCCGGTGCACCGACCAGGTCTTCTCGTGGCCGGCCTCGTCGGTGGCGAAGACCCGTCCGCCCTCCACGCGCCGCGGGTGGATGAGGTGGCGGGTCGTCGCTCCGAGCCGGTCGGTCACCCCGATCCAGACGCCGTGACCGTCGGCCATCGCCTCCCGCAGCAGCGCCAGCGTGACCACCGGGTCGCTCGACGGGATCGAGGGGCCGGGTCTGGCCGCCTCGTCGGCCCGCCGCTCGTCCGCACTCGCCTCGGCGGCGCGCAGCCCGGCCACGAGGGCCGTGGTGAACGTCTCGTCCACCGGCGTCGTCGTCGGTGCCGCCGGCCGGCGCCGGGGTCGGGCGCGTCGCTGCTCCGGCCCCGCCACCACGACGCCTCCGTCGCGTCCCTCGACGACCGGGGCGAAGCCGCCGTCGCGCAGCATCTCCACGAGCACCGCCGGGTCGGCGTCCGACACGAGCACGGTCGGCGCGAGGCGCCGCAGGCGCAGCGCCGCGAGGTCCCGGGTCGCGAGCATCGCGTCGAGGACCGCCTCGTCGTCAGAGCGGACGTATGCCGCTGAGCTCCCTACCCGGGTCACGCCGTGCTTGCGCGCGACGTCCGTCACGAGGTACTCGAGAGGCTGGGGCACAGGGGTTCGGCTCGACCTGCGGATGGTGTCCAGCACGTCGGCGGCGGTCCACCCGGCGTCGAGCGCCCGGCGCACGGAGTCGGGCGTGAAGCGGTGGACCGTCGCCCCGCCCCGCGACTCGAGGTCCGAGGCCAGGCGCATGAACGCCGCCAGGGAGCCCTCCAGCGGCCCCGGTGCGACGGCGGTGAGGTCGGCCTGGACGAGGATGTGGTCGACCGGCGCGGGCAGGTGAGGTGACATCGCGGCGGCCACCTCGTCGAGTGGCCCCGCCGTCCCCAGGCCGAGAAGCGCGCGGCCCGGTGACGAGATGGCGCCGCGGCCCGTGACGCCGAGCCACTCCGCTTCGCGCAGCACTCCCTCGATCGCGTCGTCGAGCAGGGCCGGCGACCGCAACGGACGGCGCCAGTGCAGGCGCTCGCGGATCGCGTCGCCGTCGGCCGCCATCCCCGGCTCCAAGAACGCCAGCTCGGCCAGGACCTCCTGTCGCAGCCCGCGGATCGCCGGCCACTGGACGTCGGGGCCGAGGGCGTTCGCCGACGAGTCGCCGATGCGCCGGCCCACCAGGTGGGGGGCGCGGGTCGAGGACAGCCAGGCACGCGCCAGGACCGCCCACCGCCGGCCCGCCTCGCTGGCCGACCACTCGTCCAGCTCGGGTGTCGGAGCCCACACGGGCACGATCTCGCCGTCGTCGCCGACGAGCCCAGCGGCATACGACACCTCGATGACGAAGGCAGCGCGCTCGGGCTCGACGTCGAGCACCTGCTGGGCCGACCTGAGGTCCCGCACGGACAGGCCCCCCGCCCGGAGGACCCGCGGCGGCTCTGCACCCCACGCGGCGGAGAGCTCGTCGACCCGGGACAGCAGGTCGCTGGCGGCGCCCCCCGCGACGGCGTCGACCACGCGGGCAGCGACGTCCCGCGCGGTGAGGTCGGGGGCCCGCAGGCGGGTGGCGCGGTGCAGCCGACCCCCGCGGAGCACGAGGCCGATCTCGCGCGGCAACGCCACCCGGTCGCCACCGACGGAGACGAGCAGCCGGCGCTCGAGGAGCCAGCGCACCGCCGTCGACCCGGCCGGACCGGTCGGCAGGACGCCGGCCGCAGGGCCCCAGGTCAGGCGGTCGAGGACGGTGCGCGCCGCGTCGGGCGCGGCGTCCACCGCGGTGCGGACCTGAGCCTCGGTCGGGACCGGCGACCCCGGCCGGAGGTCGCGGTACGCCGCGCCCAGGCCGGCGACCGACGGCCCCAGGACCTCGGGGACGGTGCGCACGACGTGAGTGCCGTCGCTCCCTCTCCAGAGGAGCGCCCGGACCCACAGGTCGTCGACGAGTGCCTGGACGGTCGGCTCCTCCGACTCGTCGACCCCGAGCAGGCGCAGCAGGTCACCGAGCACGGCTGGCTCCGCCGCGACGACCAGCGCCTCGAGGACCCGGAGGTGACCCTCGTCGAGGGCGTCGATGGCACGCTGCACGCTGGCCTTGGTCGAGGCCCGGGCTGCGAGGCTCGTCAGGTCGGCCGGCACCGGCCGGGCGAGGTCCGGGCGTGCGAGCACCAGCGCGACGAGCTCACGGTCGTCGCGGGCTCGGATGTCGTCCGCCAGACTCCTGCCCGCCCGGAGGTCCCGACTGTTGATGGCCACCCCTCCAACCTAGGCCGAGCCGCTAGCGTGAGGCCATGAGCGCTGTCTCCCCAGAGCCCGTGCGGCCCTCGTTCGCTGCCGCATCCGCCGCGCCGACCGGGCAGCAGTGGACCATCGGGCGAGGCCCCTTCGAGGCGACCGTCGTCGAGGTCGGCGGCGGTCTGCGCACCCTGACGATGGACGGGCTGCCCCTCGTCGCGGGATACGGCCCCGACGAGACCTGTCAGTCCGGCCGCGGGCAGCAGCTGATGCCCTGGCCCAACCGCATCCGTGACGGCCGCTACACCTGGGGGGGCAAGCGCCAACAGCTGCCCCTCACCGAGGTCCCCAAGGGCAACGCCAGCCACGGGCTGGTCCGGTGGGCCATCTGGGAGCTCATCGAGCTCGAGCCCGACTCCGTCACCGTGGGCTACCGCCTCTACCCGCAGCCCGGCTGGGACCACCCGCTCGATCTGCGCACGACCTACGTGCTGGACGACACCGGCCTCGTCGTCACGGCGGCAGCGCGCAACGTCGGCACCTCGCCAGCGCCGTTCGGCTACGGCGCGCACCCCTACCTCGCCATCGGTGACACCCCGTTGGCCGAGGTGAGGGTGACGGTGCCGGCATCGACCTGGCTCCGCACCGACGACCGTGGCCTGCCCACCGGACGGGAGAGCGTCGAGGACAGCGCCGTCGACCTCCGTCGCGGTCGAGCCCTGGGTGACACGACGCTCGACACCCCTTTCACCGACGTCCTCCGGGACGACGACGGGATGTGGCGGTGCGAGGTCGCCAGCGAGTCCGTCGGCCGGCTCGTCCTCTGGGCCGACGCGACGTTCCCCTGGCTGCAGGTCTTCACCGGAGTGGTCGAGAAGGGGCTCGGCGAGCCGGGGATCGCCGTCGAGCCGATGACCTGCCCCGCCGAGGCGTTCAACTCGGGGGACTCGCTGATCACCCTCGGCCCCGGGGACGAGTGGACCGGCACGTGGGGCATCTCACCCGTGTCCAGGGCCGCCGCCTCGGCGCTCAGGCCCCCCGGGTGAGCGCACGCCCATAGGGTTTGGCGTCAGCAGATAGTCTTGGCGTCAGCGCTCGGCCACGTGGTCGGCGCGCCGCAGACGAGCAACGAGGTGGACTGTGCCGACTGGCAAGGTCAGGTTTTTCGACGCCGACAAGGGCTTCGGCTTCATCGCCGAGGACGACGGTGCTGACGTGTTCCTGCACGCCAACGCCCTGCCCGAGGGCGTGACGACGCTCAAGAAGGGGACGCGCGTCGAGTTCGGCATCGTGGAGGGACGCAAGGGGGCACAGGCCCTGCAGGTGCGGGTCCTCGACCCGGCACCCTCCCTCGTCGCGAAGCGTCGCGAGCGGGACCGCAAGCCGACCGACGAGATGGTCGTCATCATCGAGGACGTCATGCAGGTCCTCGACGAGGTCAGCAACGGCCTGCGCAAGGGCCGCTACCCCGACCGTGAGTTCGGCACGAAGGTCGCGCAGGCCCTGCGCAAGGTTGCCGACCAGCTCGAGGGCTGAGGCGATGACCCCCACGCTCACCCCCAGGCGGGACTCGGCCAAGACGGACGCCGTCCTCCTCGCCGCCGCCGACCTCGCGCGCGCAGCCCTCGCCGAGGTCGCCGAGCCGGGCACCGTCGGCGCCCACGCCGGCATGGACTCGCTCGGCGAGCGCCTCGCCATGCACTGGTTCGAGTGCACCTCGCCCGGCTACCACGGCTGGCGCTGGGGCGTCAGCGTCACCCGCGTCCCCCGGGGCAAGGTGGCGACCGTCTGCGAGACCAACCTGCTGCCCGGCCCCGATGCCGTTCTCGCGCCCGAGTGGCTGCCCTACGCCGAGCGACTCGCCCCCGGCGACCTCGGCCCGGGTGACGTCCTGCCGCGCCGTTCCGACGACCCCCACCTCGAGGCGGGTTTCGAGGCGACCGGTGACGAGGACGTCGACCAGATGGCCTTCTTCGAGCTCGGCCTGGGGCGTCCTCGCGTCCTGTCGGCCGAGGGTCGCGACGCCGCGGCCACGCGCTGGTACTCCGGCGAGGGCGGCCCGACCTCCGAGGTGGCCCTCAAGGCCGCCGCACCCTGCTCCACCTGCGGATACTTCCTGCCCATGGCCGGGGCACTGCGGGCCGTCTTCGGCGTCTGCGCCAACGAGTGGAGCCCGTCGGACGGTCGCGTCGTGTCCCTCGACCACGGGTGCGGCGCCCACTCCGAGACCGACGCCGAGCCGCCGGAGCCCACCCCCATCGGTGAGCCGATCGTCGACGAGTTCGCCGTCGACCTCGAGGTGCTCGACCGGGGCGGCTCCCCGCCCCACGCCGAGACCGACCTCGAGGGGACCGGCGAGCCGGCTGACCCGGCTGACCCGGCTGACCCGGCTGACCCGGCTGACCCGGCTGACCCGGCTGACCCGGCGAGTGCGGACGGCGCGGGCGAGCAGGACTGAGCCCAGCGGCATACGGCCTCGCGGTCAGGCCGGCGATCGACCGGTCAGCGGGCGTCCTGGGCGTTCCCGCGTCCGCGTCGCACGTAGAGCCAGCCGATGCCGCCGAGGACGATTCCGGCGACGCACGCCCACGGCCACCAGGTCCGGTCGCCGTCGTGGAGCGCGGGCACGACCAGGGTGACGACCAGGGCCACGGCCCAGACGACAATGCCCCACTCGACGATCCTGAGCATCGGGACGTGGACCGGCTGGAGCGGCTCACCCGGGGCGCGGGGAGGAGTCTGGTCGGTCACGGGGCCAGCCTAGGTGATTCACGATCGCCGACCCGAGCGGGTCGAAGCGCGCCGGTGCGGTGCCGCCGCTAGAGTGCGCGCCATGTCGACCAAAACCACCAGACGTCCGGCCCCTTCCGGACTCGACGGGTTCTTCAAGATCACCGAGCGCGGGTCGACCGTGGCCCGCGAGATCCGAGGCGGATTCGTCACCTTCTTCACGATGGTCTACATCGTGGTCCTCAACCCGATCATCCTCTCGGGAGCCACCGACGGGTCCGGTCTGATGATCGGCGGCGTGGCCGACCTCGAGCAGAGCAAGCTGCTCGTCGCCGTCGGCACCGCGGCGATCGCCGGCGTCATGTCCCTCCTCATGGGACTCGTCGCGAACTTCCCCATCGCGCTCGCCGCCGGCCTCGGCATCAACGGTCTCATCGCCGGCATGGTCTTCACGCACGCAGCCGAGGGCATCACCTTCGCCGACCTGATGGGCCTCGTCGTCCTCGAGGGCATCATCATCCTCGTTCTCGTGCTGACCGGCTTCCGCAAGGCGGTCTTCCGGGCGATCCCGCCGCCGCTCAAGGTCGCGATCTCGGTCGGCATCGGCCTGTTCATCGCCTTCATCGGCGTCATCGACGCGGGGTTCGCCCGGCGCCCCACGAGCCCCGGATCCGTCCCGAGCGAGCTCGGCATCGGTGGCAGCCTCAACGGCTGGCCGACGCTCGTCTTCGTCGCCGGTGTCTTCCTCATCGCGGTCCTGCTGATCCGCAAGGTCAGGGGCGCCATCCTGCTCGGGATCGCCGCCGCCACCGTCATCGCGATCATCATCGAGGCCGTGTTCAAGATCGGGCCGCGGGTCTACACCGACCAGGGCCTGCAGAACCCCGAGGCCTGGCAGCTCACGGTCCCGCGCCTGCCGGACTCGATCACGAACACCCCCGACTTCGGGATCCTCGGCCAGTTCAGCCTGCTCGGGTCGTTCGAGAAGCTCGGCATGGTCACCGCAGTCATGTTCGTCTTCTCGCTCCTGCTCGCCGACTTCTTCGACACGATGGGCACGGTCGTCGCGATCGGCACGGAGGCGAACCTGCTCGACGAGGAGGGCAACCCGCCGCACACCGACCGCATCCTCGTCGTCGACTCGGTCGCGGCGATCGCCGGTGGTGCCGGTGGGGTCAGCTCCAACACGAGCTACATCGAGTCGGCTGCGGGGGTGGAGGAGGGCGCTCGCACGGGCCTGGCCTCGGTCGTGACCGGCGTGCTGTTCCTGCTGGCCACGTTCCTCGCGCCACTCTTCGCGATCGTGCCGTCCGAGGCCGCTGCTCCGGCGCTCGTCATCGTCGGTTTCCTGATGATGATGCAGGTCAAGAACATCGACTGGGACGACATGGAGGTCGCGCTGCCGGCGTTCCTGACGATCGTCCTCATGCCGTTCACCTACAACATCACCGTCGGCATCGGGGCGGGGTTCATCGCGTGGGTGCTCGTCAAGATCGCGCGCGGCCACGCCCGGCAGGTGCATCCGCTGCTGTGGATCGTGTCGGCCTTCTTCCTCATCTACTTCATCAAGACGCCGCTGGAGAACGCCCTGCTCTAGCCCACCGAGGGCGTCGTCGCCCACCACGCCGTATGCCGCTGGGCCCGCTTCCGCACGGAGGCGGGCCCTCGCGCGTGCCCGGGCCCGCCCACCCCCGCGCAACACACCCGCTTGTCGACTGCACCCCCCACCTGCAGCAGGGGCGAGCAGTCGGTGAGCGGGTGTGTTGCGCTGAGGGGAATGATTAGCACGGGTAATGAGTTAAGGTAATGATTGCCGCACACGACCTGACTCAGGACCCCTCGCATGACTGCCAAGCCTGCCCAGCCCGTCTCCCGCCCCGAGCTCGTTGAGATGGCCAACGACATCCGACTCGCCTGCATGCGCATCTCGAGACGGGTGCGCTTCGAGTCCGACCAGGAGCTGCCCCCGCACCAGTTCTCGGTGCTGGCGCGGCTCGAGGACGCGCCGCGCACCAACAGCGAGCTCGCCGACATCGAGCGGGTCTCGGCCCCCAGCATGAAGCGCACGACCAGCTGTCTCGTCGACGCCGGCTTCGTCTCCCGCGCCGACGACCCGCTGGACCGGCGACAGGTCATCCTCTCGCTCACCCCCCCAGGTCGCCGGGCCGTCGCCCGCGTCCGCCGGCACCGCGACGAGTGGATGCTCGAGCGCTTCGCCACCCTGACCGAGGACGAGCTCGCCCTGCTCCACCGGGCCAGTGCCGTCCTCGCGAAGGTGGCGAGCAAGTGAGCCCCACCTTCCACTCCCTCGGGGTGCCGAACTACCGCCGCTACGCGTCCGGCGCGCTCGTGTCGAACATCGGCACGTGGATGGGCCGCGTCGCCCAGGACTGGCTGGTCCTCACGGTCCTCACCGACCACTCGGCCACGGCGCTCGGCATCGTCACCGGCCTGCAGTTCCTGCCGTTCCTCCTGCTGGCGCCCTGGGCCGGGATGATCGCCGACCGGTTCCCGAAGCGGCAGATCCTGCTCTGGACCCAGTCCGCCCTGCTCGTCACCGCCTTCGCGCTCGCCCTGCTCACCGGGACCGGCCTGGTCGAGCTGTGGCACGTCTACGCGCTGGCGTTGGCGCAAGGCGTCGCGACGGCGATCGACAACCCGTCCCGCCAGGCGTTCGTCTCGGAGATGGTAGACCACGACCATCTCGCCAACGCCGTGGCCCTCAACAGTGCCTCGTTCAACCTCGGACGTCTCATCGGGCCGGGGGTGGCCGGACTCCTCATCGCGTGGTTCGGCATCGCGCCGGCGTTCTACGTCAACGCGTTCACGTTCGTCTTCGTGCTCGTGGCCCTGCTGAGCATGGACCAGCAGAGCCTGACCCCCGCACCGCGCGCCCGCGGCAAGGGCCAGATCCGGGAGGGGCTGCGCTACGTTCGGCGGCGGCCGGACCTCATCCTCATCATGAGCCTCGTGTTCGTCCTCGGGACCTTCGGCATGAACTTCCAGTTGACAACGGCCCTGATGTCCACCCAGGTCTTCCACAAGGGGCCGGGGGAGTACGGCCTGCTCGGCTCGATCATGGCGATCGGCTCCCTCTCGGCTGCGCTCCTGTCGGCCCGGCGCCACCCACGGATGCGGGTCCTCGTCGTCGCGCTCGTCGGGTTCACCATCTCGACGGCGCTGCTGGCGACGGCTCCGAGCTACGAGCTGTTCGCCGTCTACCTCGTGCCCACCGGACTGTCCGCCCTGACTGCCCTGACCACCGCGAACGCCATGGTGCAGCTGAGCGTCTCGCCGGCGATGCGCGGGCGGGTGATGGCGCTCTACATGGCGATCTTCATGGGCGGGACCCCGTTCGGTGCGCCGCTGATCGGCTGGATCGGGGACGCGTGGGGTGCCCGGTGGACCATCGCCCTCGGCACCATCACGGTCGGCCTGAGCGTCGTCGCGGTGGTCCTGTGGGTCTCGCGGAGGCAGAATGTGGCGGTGACCTTCCAGACGCAGGGCCGGCCGCGCGTGCGGATCCGGCTCGACCGTCCGACGACTCCCGAGGTGGCCAGGTGAACTTCCGCACCCGGCACCGGGTGACCGTGGCCGCGCTCGTGCTGTTCATCGCGATCGCCGCCGTCGCAGCCCTCATCGGGTGACCGACCAGCACAGAGGTATGCCGCTCAGCTCGGCCCGCGCCCCAGGTCCGATGGGGCACGGGGCCGGGCCGAGCGGCATACGGTCCCCTCTCGTGGCGGCGGTCAGGCGGGCTGTCCGCTGGCGACGCGCCGTCGGTGCGCGACGCTGAAGGTGAGGCCCATCAGAGCGATCGCGACGAGCGTGACTGTGGCGATGACGACCCAGCCGGGGCCCGCGTCCGGTGGCGGAGGCGGCGCGGTGGGCGGCACCCCGGACCCCTCTCCCAGGCCGGGGTCGACGTAGGCGAGCGCGCGCGTGGAGTTCCAGACGACCCAGGCGGTGAGCGCGGCCATGGTGGCGGTGATACGAACGGCGATGTGCTTTGACATCTCGGGACCCTCCCTGTCAGTGGTGCTTACCCGTGCACCGAGGCTGGGCCGAGGAGGTATCGGCGCGGTATCGGGGGATCGACCGACTCTCCACCGATACCGCGAGCGCGCTCAGGGACAGCTGACGATGACCTCCTCGAGGAGGCACACGACCTCGCTCGTCGACGGGTCGGTGACACGCACCAGTCCGGCCGGGTCACCGAGCAGTGGGGGCAGGTGCGGCAGGGCGAGCAGCTGCTCGATGCTCAGCGAGGTCGCCTTCGGGAGCGCCGTCTCCACAGGCTCGGTCGGGACAGGCAGCGACCCGGCCGTCGTGGGCAGCGGAGGTGTGGGCACCGGCAGGCTGGGTGTCGACGCGCTCGGTCGAGGCGCGGGCCCGGCCGGTGCGGGACGTACCGTCGAAGGGCGCGGCTCCGCGGTCGGCCGGCCGGACTCCGTCGGCGTGCTCGTCGGTCTGCCGGTCGGGGTGCTCTCCGAGGCGTCGGCGCCGGACTCGGGGGCGGCGCCGCCGTGCCAGGCGAACCCGGACCCCTCCGGCGTCTGCGTGCCCGAGCCCTCGGCCGGCCTGGCAGCCGGGATCGCGCTCATCGGCACGACCGTCACGCCGGAGCGGTAGGCCTGCGCAATGGCCAGGACGCTCCGCGCGTAGTCGTCGGACTGGTTGTACCGGAGGACCGCGGAGTAGGCGTCGTCCCGGTCCCGCAGGTCGCCGTCACCCGAGCAGAGGTACACCCCGGCAGCGGCGGCCGAGTCGCCCATGCTCTGCGGGTCGGTCGCGCCGTCCCCGTCCCCGTCCCGGCCCGCCACCCGCCAGGTCCCGGGGATGAACTGCATCGGCCCGACGGCCCGGTCGTAGACCCCGTCGCGGTCCCAGCGGCCGCCGTCGGTGTCGGTGATCCGCGCCGTCCCGGGACGCCCGTCGAGGGGGATGCCGATGATGCCGGGTCGGGCGATCCCCGCGCGATCGAGGGCGTTGCCGGCGAACCGGGCGTGGTTGCTCTCGACCCGGCCGATGGCACCGAGGAGCGCCCAGTCGAGGCCGCAGGCCGGATCCAGCGAGCCGATGAGGTCCGCCGCCCGGCGGTACGCGGCCAGGGCGGGGCTCGGGATGCCGGTCGCGTCGATCCGCACGGGGGCGAGGGCACCGGCGGCCCGGGCCGCGGCCGCGGCGGGCCCCGGCACCGGGACGCGGGGGAACGGGTCCGTGAACGTGCGGTAGATCGGGGGGAGCTGCATCGGCGCGGGCGGTGGCCCGGCGCTCGGGTAGAGCGGACTGGCGCCGCCGGTCAGGGCCTCGTCCGGCACTCCGGCCGGGGACTCCCACGTCGCGGCCCCGGCCGCGAGAGCGACCCCTGTCGAGGCCAGGGCGATGACGGGCAGGACGGCGACGGCGCGCCGTGCGGCCTCCTTCACGCGGACGATCCGGACCATGGTGACTCCTCGACTCCTCGCCGACCGGTTGCATGAGCCACCGTCGCCGGTGACCCGCACTGGTCAACGAGTGACCCGGCCTGAGGTCACGGCCGAGGCGCTACCACGGCAGGGAGTGCACACTCGACTCGAGGGGCGAGCATGATCCGAAGGTCCGGGAGGAGGCGCTGGGCAGCCGGGAGCGGAGGGAGCCCAGCGGCATACGACCTCGGTGGTGGCTCAGCCGAGCTGGGAGACCACGTGGTCGATGGCGCGCGTCAACGTGCTCACGTCCTCGGGCTCGACGGCCGGGAATATCGCGACCCGCAGCTGGTTGCGGCCGAGCTTGCGGTAGGGCTCGACGTCGACGATCCCGTGGGCGCGGAGCACCGTGGCCACGGCCGCCGCGTCGATCGCGTCGTCGAAGTCGATCGTGCCCACGACCTGCGACCGCGCCGCCGGGTCCGCGACGTAGGGCGTCGTGTAGGACGTCGCCTCGGCCCACTCGTAGAGCCGGCTCGACGAGTCCTTGGTGCGGGCGGTCGCCCACTCGAGGCCGCCGTTGCCGTTCATCCACTGGAGCTGCGCGTCGAGCATCGCCAGCGTCGCCACCGCGGGAGTGTTGTAGGTCTGGTTCTTGAGCGAGTTGTCGATCGCCGTCGGCAGGCTGAAGAAGTCGGGGACCCAGCGGCCCGTCGCCGCGATCTCCTCGACGCGGGCCAGGGCGGCGGGGGAGAAGAGGGCCAGCCAGAGGCCGCCGTCGGAGGCGAAGCACTTCTGCGGCGCGAAGTAGTAGACATCGGTCTGCGTGACGTCGACGGGGAGCCCGCCGGCACCCGACGTCGCGTCGATGAGCACGAGCGCGTCGGCGTCGGCCCCCTCGACCCGCTGGACCGGGGCCATGACACCGGTCGAGGTCTCGTTGTGCGGCCAGGCGTAGACGTCGACCCCGGCCTCCGCGCGCGGCGCCGGGAGCGTGCCGGGCTCGGCCTTGATGATCGTCGAGTCGCCGAGGAACGGCGCGTTGTGCGTGACGTTGCCGAACTTGCTCGAGAACTCACCGAAGGCGAGGTGCTGGGCCCGGTCGCGGACGAGGCCGAACGCGGCGATGTCCCAGAAGGCGGTCGAGCCGCCGTTGCCGAGGATGACCTCGTAGCCCTCGGGAAGGCTGAACAGGTCGCGCAGCCCGGTGCGGACGGAGCCGACGAGGTTCTTGACCGGCGCCTGGCGGTGCGACGTGCCGAGGACCGTCCGTCCCAGGGCGGCCAGGTGCTCGACCTGCTCGGGTCGCACCTTGGAGGGACCGGAGCCGAACCGGCCGTCGGACGGGATCAGCTCGCTCGGGATCGTGATGGTCGGCGTGGTCGCTGGGGCGTCGGTCACGTTGTCACCTTGGGGTGGGGCCACGGTTCGAGAGGGTGGCGGGCGTGGTCAGGGCGGGTGACGCCGTTGTCACCGGACCATTGAACCGTAGGCGCCCACCAGTTGGACATGCTCGCCCGCTGTGTGGACGCCCACAGGCACGATGCCGTATGCCGCCGGGCCCCGGCCGCACTGGCGAGCTGGTCTCGGATGACGTGGATGCGTCGCCTCGAGGGGACGCATCCAGGTCGACGGCGACCGCCCGGAGCGTCAGTGGGCGATCTCGGCGGACCAGCCCTCGACGTCCTCCGGCTTGCGCGGCCCCTCGCCGATGTAGCGCGACGAAGGCCGGATGAGCCGACCGGTGAGCTTCTGCTCGAGGATGTGCGCGGACCACCCGGCGGTGCGGGCGCAGGTGAACATCGGGGTGAACATCTGCGGTGGGACCTGCGCGAAGTCGAGGATCACCGCCGCCCAGAACTCGACGTTCGTCGCGAGGACCCGGTCGGGCCTGCGGGCCTGCAGCTCCTCGAGCGCGGCCTTCTCGAGCGCCGCGGCCGTCTCGAAGCGCGGGGCCCCGAGACGCTCTGCGGCGGCGCGCAGGACGCGAGCCCGAGGGTCCTCGGCCCGGTAGACGCGGTGCCCGAAGCCCATCAGACGCTCGCCCCGGTCGAGCACCCCCTTGACGTAGGAGGTGGCGTCGCCCTCCCGTTCGACGCCCTCGAGCATGTGCAGCACCCGCGACGGTGCGCCGCCGTGCAGCGGACCGGACATCGCACCGACCGCACCGGAGAGCGCCGCGGCGACGTCGGCGCCGGTCGAGGTGATGACGCGGGCGGTGAAGGTCGACGCGTTCATCCCGTGCTCGGCCGCGGAGACCCAGTAGGCGTCGACGGCCTCGACGTGCTTCGGGTCCGGCTCGCCGCGCCACCGGATCATGAACCGCTCGGTGATCGTCTTCGCCTTGTCGACCTCGGCCTGGGGGACCATCGGCTTGTCGAGGCCGCGCGCGGACTGGCCGACGAAGGACAGCGCCATCACGGCCGCGCGGGCGAGGTTCTCGCGGACCTCCTCCGGCTCGATGTCGAGCGTCGGCCGGAACCCCCACCCCGGGGCGAGCATGGCCAGGGCCGACTGGACGTCGACGCGCACGTCACCGGTGTGCACCGGCAGAGGGTACGGCTCGGCGGGGGGCAGGCCGGGGTTGAACTTGTTGTCGACGAGCAGGCCCCACACGTGTCCGAAGGAGACGTGCCCGACGAGGTCCTCGATGTCGACGCCGCGATATCGCAGAGCGCCGCCCTCCTTGTCCGGCTCGGCGATCGTCGACTCGAAGGCGATGACCCCCTCGAGACCGGGCTTGAAGTCGGGGTCGGGTGCGTGGTCTGCCATGACGTTCCTTGTCAGGTTCGATGGGCACCGGGTGGTCTGCCACCCCGGCGTGGGCCACCAGCCATTCTGCACATCGCAGGGCCGTCGCGGTCCGACGGGGCTGACAGACTCACCGTATGCCGTCAGCAGCGGACCTCTCGGTCTTCCCGCACCCGGTTCTCACTGGCCGGGACGGGCGAGACTTCGACCTCGTCCGCTTCCAGGGAACCGACTTCAGCCGCGCTCACCTCGAGGGCGCGAGCTTCCTCGAGTGCGTGGTCGAGGGCGGCTCGCTCGACGGCGTCCACCTGGAGTCGTCGCGCTGGTCCGAGTCCCGGTGGGAGCGGGTCGAAGGTGTGGGCATCACGCTCTCGCAGGCCAGCCTGGCGGACGTCGTCATCGCGGGCTGCCGGCTGGCGGCCGTGTCAGCCGGTGGTTCGTCCTGGCGTGACGTGACGGTGGAGGGCGGCAAGATCGACTTCCTCAACCTGCGTGGCGCCCGCGTGAAGGACGTGCGCTTCGTCGACTGCGTGGTCACCGAGCTCGACCTCGGTGAGGCGGTCGTCCACGGGCTGAGCTTCGACGGCTGCACGCTGGTCGAGCCGGCCTTCGGCCGAGGATCGTATGCCGCTCTCGACCTCTCCGGGGCGACCCTGCGGTCTCCTCGGGGCGTGGCCGGGCTCAAGGGCGCGACCGTGAGCCGACTCCAACTGCTCGACCTGGCCGAGCTGCTCGCGGCCGAGCTGGGCGTCCACCTCGCGGACTGACCACCCGTCGCCCAGCCGAGGTCAGTTGATCGTGCCCGGCCTGCCGCGCCGCAGGGCCGACGTGGCGGCGTCCTTGGCGCGGTCCGTCGCGGTCAGCTTGTCCGTCGGTCGGATGCGCTTGGTCAGGTCGGCGCCCTGCAGCAGTCGGGGGAGCGGGGTGGGCGACACGGGATGGACGGTGATCGCCGTGTCGCCGCTGAAGACGATCCACAGCGACTGGTCGCCCTCGTAGACCTTCAGGATGCTGCCGTCGGAGAGGGACTTCGCGTGGTCGAACGCCTTCTTGCGGGCCTTCTCGCTCACGATGACCTTCTGGGCGGCCTCCTTCGCCGGCTCGCGGAGCGCCTTGCTCGCCACCCAGATCTGCGGGCCGTACTTGGCTCCGACCTTGACGATCTTGGAGACCGCCTTGCCCTTGCCTGCCATTGCTCACTCCTCGTGGTCGGTAGGTGTTCGGGGGTCGTGACGCTCAACCCTAGTCTGGGTCCATGGCCAGACCCGATCCCATGGACACCGGCCGACTCGCCGCCGGCGACGGGCTGCTCGAGGCCGACCTGCTCGGCTCGCCCTACGAGCAGGTGCGCTCATGGGTCGATGCGGCGTTGGTCGCCTCGGCCGCACGCGAGGACGTACCCGAGCCGACCGCGATGTGCGTGGCGACGGTCGACGCCCACGGCGCGCCCAACGTCCGCACGGTCCTCATGAGGTTCCTCGACGAGCGGGGTCCGGGGTTCGTCACCAACCTCGAGTCCACCAAGGCGCTGGAGCTGGCGGCCAACCCGCGGGTCGCTGCCACGCTGACCTGGCCGGCGCTCCACCGGGCCATCCGCTTCCGCGGCGTGGCCGAGCCGGTGGAGCGCAACGCGGTCGAGGAGTACTTCTTCTCCCGTCCCTACGGCTCGAGGCTGTCGGCCTGGGCGTCCGACCAGTCGCGTCCCGCGTCCGGCCGGGGGGATCTGGAGCGGCGGTGGCAGGACGCTCTCGCGCGGTTCCCGGACCGCGGCCGGCCGGATGACGTGCCGGTCCCTGACTTCTGGGGTGGCTACCGAGTGCGGTGCGACGAGGTGGAGTTCTGGGCGGGTCGGCTCAACCGCCTCCACGACCGGATCGTCTTCAGCCGGACCCGCGACGGATCCCTCGCCGAGGCCGACGCCTGGACCCGGTCGCGCCGCCAGCCCTGACCGTCTCACCCGCCGTGCCGGCACAGCGAGGCAGACACAGAGACAGGGCAGCCCGACCGGGTCGGACTGCCCTGCTTCATCCTGCCGTGGAGGTGGGGACGCGGCTATCGCGTGGCCACCTCACACGTTCCGGAAGAAATCACTTCTCGGATCACCTCCTTTCCTGATGCTTCCCCCGACCGTACGTCGCCTCCGCGGTGGTCGCCAAGAGGTTTTGTCCACCCTCGTCCCGTCCCTGCGCACCTGCCCCAGCGGACTGGCTCGCCCTGTCCGGGGTCCGTCGCCGACCGAGGAGGGCGAGGACGAGCGGGACCTCGACGTAGACGTGCGGGCTCGTGAGGGCGTCGTGGACCACCACGCCGTGCGGGTAGTCGCTGACCAGCAGCACAGCGAGCGCCGCGGCGGCGAGGAAGCCGATGGCCCAGACGCGGGCGCCCGTCAGCCAGGGCAGCCGCTCCTCCAGGTCGGCCGCGGCGTCGGGAGCCCAGCGGGGGAAGAACACGACCCAGGTGAGCAGGTGCATGCTCTGCAGGAAGGCGAACACCGCGAGGAACCGTGCACTGGTGATCGTCCCGGCCCCGCCGGGCGGCTGCGCGCCCGCGACGACCGAGTGCCCGTCGCCGACGAGGCTGCGGACGAAGGTGGCGTCCGTGCCCAGCCACGCATCGGCGTAGCCCGCCAGGATGAGCAGTGGCAGCACCACGGCCCAGCCGACCTGGACGGACCGGAACACGCGGCGGGCCCGGCGGGAGGGCAGCCGACGTGACCACTCCCAGAGGAAGATGACCACGGCGGCCAGGTGCAGGTGGGCGAGTGCGACGAAGTGGTGGGCGGGCCAGAGAAGGGACGCCGCGAGGGCCAAGCCGGTCAGCGCCCAGGCCGGGACCCAGTGCCGTCGCTCGAGGACACGGTTGACCGAGACCGCGATGATCGCGTAACCGAGGAGGATCTCGGCGACGTTGCCGGGACGGCCGACCAGACCCCCGAGCAGCCGGCTGATGACGATGCCGGCGAGCAGGAGGACGACCAGGCGGAGGAACGGCCGCCCCAGTCGGAGGGCCTGCGCCGAGAACCGGCCGGCGAGGTAGCGCAGCTCGAGCACGGCGTGCAGGACGCCGAGGAGCACGACGCCGAGGACCACCGTCGCCACCGGGGACGCCAGCGACACCGCGAGCGCGCTGGCCACGACGAGGAGGAACGACCCGACGAGGTGCCCGGTCCGGGGACCCGCCGCCGCGGGTCCGGGACGGGTCACGGCACCCAGCCCGGCGTGCCGCTGGGAGCGAGCCCAGCGGCATACGGCGGGCCCGTGGGGGGCGTCTGACGGTCGGTGGCCACCTCGTCATGGTTTCCGGCGAACCGGACCGGCAGCGACCGCAGATGCGCAATCGTTAGGCCGTCGTGGCACGTCCGAGACCGCTGAGCACGGGCGCCGGCGAGGCCGGTGACCACGGGGTGGCCACCTGGTGAGACGGGAGTCCGATGGCCGTAAGGTGCGAAGGATGACCGTGCCCCATGAGCAGGGTTCGCGCGGGACGCTCCGGGCCATCGCCCTGTCGGCCTACGGCCCCACTCTGCTCGCCTCGACGGGGACGGGCGCGATCGCGCCGATCATCGCCGTGTCGGCTCGGGGGCTCGGCGCCTCGGTCGGCGTGGCTGCGCTGCTCGTCGCGGCCCTCGGCGTCGGCACGCTCCTCGGCGACCTGCCGTCCGGCGCTCTTGCCGCCCGGATCGGCGAGCGCCGAGCGCTGCTGGTCGCGGCACTCGTCGAGGCAGCCGGGATGGTCGTGGCTGCGACCGCGCGGGCCCTCGTCCTGCTCTTCGTCGGGGTCGTCGTCATCGGGCTCGCCCAGTCCCTCTTCGGGCTCGCCCGGCAGGCCTACCTGACCGAGGCGGTGCCCGTCGGCATGCGCGCCCGGGCCCTGTCCACGCTCGGCGGGGTCCACCGGATCGGGTACTTCGTCGGTCCGTTCGTCGGCGCCCTGGTCGTCGCCCGGTGGGACGTCGCCGCCGCCTACCTCGTCGGTGTCGTGGCGAGCCTCGCGGCCTTCGCCCTCGTCCTCGTGGCGCCGGACATCACGCCCCGGGCGACCGAGTCGGCCCCGCGCCTCCGGCAGCGGTCGGTCGGCTCCGTCCTCGTCGAGCACCGACGCGTGCTGCTGACGCTGGGTGTGGGCGCCATGTGGGTCTCCGGGGCCCGCACGGTCCGCGAGGCCCTCGTCCCGCTCTGGGCGGAGTCGGTGGGATTGTCCCCCAGCCAGACCGCCCTCGTCTTCGGTGTCGCGGGTGCGGTCGACATGGCCCTGTTCTACCCCTCGGGGTGGTTGATGGACCGCCATGGCCGGGTCGCCGCGGCGGTCCCCAGCATGCTCGTCCTCGGGCTCGGGATGGCCCTGCTGCCCTTGAGCACGACACTCGTCGCCGTCACGGCGGCCGCCACGGTCCTCGGGCTGGGCAACGGTCTCGGGGCCGGCCTCATCATGACCCTGGGCGCGGACGCCTCCCCACCCGAGGCGCGGGCCCAGTTCCTCGGCGGCTGGCGCCTGTGCGCCGACGTGGGAAGAGCCGCCGGGCCGCTCGCGTTGTCAGGACTGAGCGCGATCATCACGCTCGGTGCCGCGTCGGTCCTCCTCGGCCTCGGGGCGGTCGCGGGTGCCGTGTGGTTGCGGATCTGGGTGCCGCGTCATGATCCGACCGTCGCTCGGCGCGCAGCGTCGAGGGGCGCCGTGGCGGCCCGCTCGGCGTCGGCGCGGGACCGGGACGCCGTGGACAGCTCGAGTGCCCGGTCCGAGCTGCCCGAGCCATGAAGGATTCTTTGAGAGAGTAGGACCGTGACCGACCTCATCGACACGACAGAGATGTACCTCCGGACGATCTTCGAGCTGGAGGAGGAGGGGATCATCCCGCTCCGGGCGCGGATCGCCGAGCGGCTCGGCCACTCCGGGCCCACGGTGTCGCAGACGATCGCCCGGATGGAGCGGGACGGCCTGGTGGCCGTCACGGGTGACCGGCACCTGGAGCTGTCGGACGAGGGGCGGCTGCTCGCGACGCGGGTGATGCGCAAGCACCGTCTCGCCGAGCGCCTCCTCGTCGACGTCATCGGGCTCGAGTGGGAGTACGCCCATGACGAGGCCTGCCGCTGGGAGCACGTCATGTCGGAGAAGGTCGAGCGCAAGATCCTCAGCCTCATCGGTGAGGGGCGGGAGTCGCCCTACGGCAACCCCATCCCCGGTCTCGAGGAGCTGGGCCTGGAGGTGTCCGATGACTTCCGCAGCGGGCTCGTCGCGCTGACCGAGGCCGCCGGCGACGAGGCCGTCACCGTGACGATCCGACGGATCGGTGAGCCGGTGCAGGTCGACCCGGAGGCGCTCGCGCTGCTCACCTCGGCGGGCCTGATGCCGGGCGAGCGCGTCGCCGTCGTGCGCGAGGCGAGCCGCGTCATCGCCTGCCGGGAGGGGATGGACCGATCGAGCGGCGTGTCGCTGCCCGAGGACGTCGCAGTCCATGTCTTCGGCCAGCGCGATCCGGAGCCGCACGCGCACTCCGCGTCGGGCCCCGCCACGGCTGCCGCCACTCCCGCGTGACGCAGCCGGCGAGAAAGTTGTCCCCATGTCGTGATCAGGACGTGACAACGGCGGGGGGTTTGGATAGTTTGAGCGGGCTCGCTCCGAATGGGGCGGGTGCTCCGGGCCGGATCGCCAAGTCCTGCCACCGGACCGGGCACGTGACCACACCGCATGGCAGGAGCGGGGGAACCATTCTCCGGGCGTCGTGAGACGTCCTTGGGGTGAAGTCCTCCCGAGGACCTTCGGGTCCGAGCGAGGGCCGGGTAGTACCTCCCACCCGAACCCGACAGCTCACCTCGCAGGCGTCGAGAGGTAGCACGTGGCTCAGAACGTTGCCGGGCGCCACCGCGCCCCTGGTCGCTACAACCCGTTGTCAGAGCTCAAGCTCATCGCCAAGGAGTCGGCGCAGCCGGCCGTGAAGGGTGCCGCGATCGTGGCAGCCTCTGGCGGCCTCGTCGCCACGTTCGCCCAGCCGGCCGCTGCGGACAGCCAGGCTCTCGCCGCGGTCAAGTCCACGCCGAGCAGCGCAGCCGTCGTCGGTCCGCAGGCGACGACGATCAAGGCGGCGAGCGCGCTCAACGCCATCGGCTTCGCCCAGCAGGCGACGACCACCAAGGCAGACGTGGTCAAGCCGATCGTCATCAAGGACGTCGTCGTCGAGAAGGAGCGCGCCGCGCGGGAGGCCGCCCAGGCGGCTGAGAGGGCCGCGGCGGAGCGCCGCGAGACGCAGCAGCGGGCGTCCCGCACGACCACCGAGCGCACCCCGATCGCCGACCCGGCGCCGTCCGCGTCTGGCATCGTCGGCATCGCCCAGTCGATGATCGGTGTCCCCTACGTCTACGGCGGCAGCACGCCGAGCGGCTTCGACTGCTCCGGCTTCACCTCCTGGGTCTACCGCCAGGCGGGGATCTCGATCCCGCGCACCGCCTCCCAGCAGCAGGCCTCGGCCACCCGTGTGAGCACGCCCCAGCCCGGTGACCTCGTCTTCTTCGGCTACCCGGCCTACCACGTCGGCATCTACGTCAGCCCCGGGCGCATGATCGACGCGCAGCGCCCCGGCACGGTCATCGGCTACCACTCGATCTGGACCATGCCCGCCGGTTACGGGCGCTACTGAGCTGACCTCCCCCATGAGGGCTGCTACGGCAGGTCCGAGGGTGCGCGCCCGCGGAGCGACCGTGCAAGACTGAACCGATGACCGACCAGTCCGCAGCGGAGTCAACGACGCCCGTCAGCCTGGAGCTGTGGTCCGACCTCGTCTGTCCGTGGTGCTGGATCTCCAAGCGTCGCGTCGAGGCTGCCATCGCGGCCTTCGAGCGTCCGCATGACGTCACGATGCGGATGCGTTCGTTCGAGCTGGACCCGCTCGTCCCGGTCGGTGAGCGCCTCGGGGTGGCCGAGCACCTCGGCCGGAAGTACGGCGGCGGCGTCGAGGGCGGGCGCCTGATGAACGCCCACGTCAGCGACGTGGCGGTGGGCGACGGGCTGACCTTCGACTGGCACACCGCAGTCCGCGCCAACACGTTCGACGCGCACCGGCTGTGCGCGCTCGCGCTCGAGATGGGCGGGCCCGCCCTGCAGTCGGCCGCCTACGAGCGTTTCCACGCCGCGCACTTCAGCGAGGGGCTGGCGATCGACGACCACGAGGTGCTCCAGCGGCTCGCCGCCGAGGCCGGCCTCGACGAGCGTCGGGTCGCCGCGGTGTTGGCCGGTGACGACTACGCCGAGCGGGTGCGCGAGGACGAGCAGCTCGCCGCCTCGATGGGCGTCACGAGCGTGCCGTTCCTGCTCGCCAACGGCCGCGCCGCGATCTCGGGCGCGCGCTCCGTCGAGGACTACCTCGCGCTCCTTCGCGGCGTCGTCACCGAGAGCGTCTGACCCGGCCCCCCGACGGTCGAGCGCGGGCGGCCGAGGTCACCCAGCGGCATACGGCGGGGGTGGCCTTGCACGCGGTCACGGAGGAGTCAGCGGACGCTGGGGCGGCGTCGGTCCCGGGGCCCCGCGGTCGGGAGTCGCGGGCTCGGCAGCGGCCTCCTCGAGGGTGTCGTGCACGGAGATCACCGTCCGGATGCTCGTCAGCTCGAGGACGGCGCGGATCGGAGACTTGGGGGGGACGAGCAGTCGGAGGTCCTGTCGCCGGTGCCCGAGGCGCTGCGCGAGACGGAAGAGCATCGCGATGGCGGCACTGTCGAGGTAGGTCGTGCCACGCAGGTCGAGGACGACGCGGGCTGGGTCGTCCGCGAGGGCCGAGGTGATGGTCTGCCGCACGTCGTCGACGTTGGCGAGGTCGATCTCCCCGCTGACCTGGACGTGTCGGACCCGGGCGGAGTGCTCGTGCGAGGTGATGCGGGCCACGGAGCTCATCGGGCGCCTCCGTTCTCGATGCTGACGCGACGCTGCAGGTGGACGACGGTGCCCTCGCCGGTGCGGGCGACGTCGACGGTGTCGGTCAGGGCCTGCATCAACGGGAGGCCCCAGCCCCCACCCCGGTTGGAGGGCGCCCGCCAGTGCCCACGGTCGCGCACCCACAGCAGCACCAGGCCCTCCTCGAGTCTGGCCTCGAGCTCGAGGACACCCGGGGCCGCGGCGTAGGCGTGTTGGACGACGTTGGCGCACGCTTCACCGCAGGCGACGAGCAGGTCGTTCTCCTCGTCAGGGGTGACGCCGGCCTCGCGCAGCCAGCGCCTCAGCGAGCCGCGGGCGTGGGAGAGCATCTGGGCCTCGGCGGGGACGGTCAGGCGCAGCGGTCCGGAGGGCACTCGAAGCGGCCGGACCGCGACGAGCGCCACGTCGTCGGCGAGGCGGTGCGGCTCGATCAACGAGGTGAGCAGATGGTCACAGAGGTGCTCGAGGCTCTCGTTGGCCATGGGCGCGGCTGCGGTGCTCAGCCGGTCGAGGCCGTCCGTGATCGGCTCGCCGCGCCGCTCGACGAGCCCGTCGGTGTAGAGGAGCAGGGTCGCCCCGGCCTCGAGGCGGTGGCTCGACTCGTCATAGCAGGCCTCGGCGGTGACCCCGAGCGGCGGAGCCAGGCCCACCTTGAGGAACCTGGCGCCCGTCGCATCGGCGGTGAGAGCGGGTGGATGCCCGGCGCTCGCCACGCGCAGCAGGTGCGTGTTGGGGTCGAGCACGGCGTAGAGCAGCGTCACCATCTCGGGCATCGGTAGCTGGGAGACGAGGCGGTGGACGCTGCGGAGCACGGACGAGGGAGAGGTGTCCTGGAGGGCGTAGACCCGCAGCGCCATCCGGAGCTGGGCCATCGTCGCGGCGGCGGACACCCCGTGACCTGCGACGTCACCGATCGCGAGGCCCACCTGGCCGCCGGGCAGCTGGAGCACGTCGTACCAGTCGCCACCGATCTGGACGTCTCTCGTCGCGGGCACGTAGCGGGCGGCGACCTCGACCCCGGGAACGTCGGGGAGGCGGTCGGGGAGCAGACTGCGCTGCAGGGTCTCGGCGATGTCGTGCTCCCGCTGGGCCCGGGCCTCCTCCTGGCTCAGCTGTTCCTGTGCCTCGAATCTCTCGCGGATCTCGGTCTCGAGCTGGGCGTTGAGCGCGGACAGCTCGGCGGTGCGCACCTCGACCCTCGCCTCCAGCTCAGTTGCCGACTGCTGCAGCGCTCGTGCGGCGTTGTTGCGCTCGCTGACGAGCGCGGCCAGGACGAAGGAGGTGAGGGCGATGCAGGCGTTGAACGCCTGCAGGGTGAGCATCTGGTCGAGAAGCGTCCGGCCCTCGAAGACGCCGACGGCGCGCGTCGCCGACCACGTCGTGATGGCGGATGCGATGAGGGCGGCGGGGGCGGCTCCACGCAGCTGGAGGCGCCATGCGGCCCAGCCCACGACGGGAAGGGCCAGGAAGATGACCTGCAGCGTCCGGGCGGCCCAGGTGGTGGCGAGGACGACGCCGAGGAGAACGGCGACGAGCTCGGCCCATTGCCGCAGCGGCCAGGACGGCAGCTCGCGGTAGAGGGCCAGACCGAGCAGGAACGGTGTCACCATGAGGACGCCCATGGCGTCCCCGGTCCACCAGACGGCCCAGGCGGCCGGGAGCCCGGGCGCTGGGATGGCCTGGGACCAGGCGAGCGCGAGGGAGCCGACCGTGGCGCTGATGACCGTGCTCCCGAGCGCCGCGAGCACGATCGCGATCGCGTCGCGCTGGCGGTCGAGCTGGCGGCGGAAGCCCACTCGTTCGAGCACGAGTGCCGCGACCAGCGGTGCCAGGGTGTTGCCCGCGGCGGTGGCCAGGGCGGGGACGATGCCTTCGCTGACGGGCAGGTTGACGGCCAGGGCGGCGAGGGCCACGGCCGGCCAGAGCGAACGGCCGAGGACGACGAAGGCGGCGACGGCGATCCCCGTGGGCGGCCACAGGGGCGTCACGTTGTCCTCGACGAGCGACAGGCTGAGGCCGAGTCGCGCACCGAGGTAGTAGGCCACGGCGACAGCGACGAACCAGCGGGCGCGTCCACCCATGAGCACCCGCTGCCACCCGCCCGAACCGGGGGACACCGTCACAGTGCCGAGCCTATGGACCCGGAGGGGAGTTCACGCGGGATTGCGTCGGGACACACAGGCCAGGGTCAGCTGCCGGCGGTGGTGGTCGTAGTGCTGGGTGGGGTAGTGGTAGACGTCCCACATGGTCATGAAGTCCGCGAAGTAGGGGTCCCATCCGACCGGGAAGTGCATGCCCCGCTCGAGAGCGGTGTCCGACTCACGTCGCAGCGAGCGCTGCAGATCTGAGACGACGTGGTCCATGAGTCGGATCATCCGGGTGTGGCCGAGGACCCGCGCGCCGCCGAGGGAGCCGACGTAGTTGATGACGTGGAACGGCCTGGTCGCCGCATTGAGGGCGGCGGCGAAGCGTCGGGAGACGCCGTCCGGCAGCCGTGCCAGGCCGCGCACCAGCCACCGGAGGCTCCGGACGAGCAGATAGCCGAAGAGCATGTGGAAGAGCAGCTGGTCGTTGGTCCACTTCGTCCCGTTCGTGGGCTGGCGCAGCTCAGCGACCGTCGCGGTCTCGACGAGGGTCCGGAAGTCGTCTCGGGCCCGACCCATCTCCGCGATGAGGTCCGCACGCTCCATCAACCAACGGTATGCCGCTGGGCTCGGTCCCGCACGCGCGTGGTCTCCGCGGGGGGCTGGGGGACCGTGCTGCTGCCCTCAGGGCGTGAGGACCACCTTCGTGCAGCGCTCGTCCTTGTTCTTGAAGATGTCGTAGCCCTTCGGCGCCTCCTCCAGGGACAGCCGGTGGCTGATGATGTAGGTCGGGTCGATCTCGCCGGTGCGGATCCGGTCGAGCAGGGGCCGCATGTAGCGGTGCACGTGGCACTGACCGCTCTTGATCGTGAGCGAGCGGTTCATGATCGACCCGATCGGGAACTTGTCGGCCAGGCCGCCGTAGGCACCCATGATGGAGACGGTGCCGCCGTTGGCGCAGGCGAGGATGGCCTCGCGCAGTGCCGTGGGCCGCTCGGTCTGCAGCCGCATCATCTGCTTCCCCTTGTCGTAGAGGGCGACCGGGGTCACGTCGGTGTGCGCCTCCAGGCCCACCGCGTCGATGCAGTGGTCCGGCCCGCGACCTGCCGTCAGCTCCCTCAGCTCGCCGAGCACGGGGGTCTCCTCGTAGTTCAGCGGGTGTGCGTCAGCGTGTTCGACCGCGAGGGCGAGGCGCTCGGGGAACCGGTCGATGACGATGACCTTGGCGGCACCGAGGAGCGTCGCGCTGAGGGCCGCGAACTGACCGACGGGCCCCGCCCCCCAGACGGCGACGACGTCACCGGGCTGGATCCCGCACAGCTCGGCCCCCATGTAGCCGGTCGGCAGGATGTCGCTCAGGAAGAGAACCTGTTCGTCGGTCAGGTCGTCCTCGATCGTGAGTGGGCCGACGTCGGCGAACGGCACGCGGACGTACTCCGCCTGCCCGCCCTGGTAGCCGCCGGTGAGGTGCGAGTAGCCGAAGATTCCCGCGGGCGAGTGGCCCATGAGCTTCTCGGCCTGGGCGGCGTTGGGGTTGGAGTTCTCGCAGAGGGACCACATCTCGCGTTGGCAGGCGTGGCAGGCGCCGCAGGCGATGGGGAACGGGACGACCACCCGGTCGCCGACCCTGAGGTTGGTGACGTCGGCGCCGACCTCGACGACCTCGCCCATGAACTCATGGCCGAGGACGTCGCCAGGCACCATGCTGGGGATGTAGCCGCCGTAGAGGTGCAGGTCGGAGCCGCAGATCGCCGTGGTCGTGACCCGGATGATCGCGTCACGGCTGGACAGGATCTGGGGGTCGGGGACGTCCCGAACCGTCACCTTGTTGGGTGCGTCCCAGCACAGGGCCCGCATCAGTCGTTCTCCTCGTCGCCCCGCACCGGCTGAGCGTGCCGCTGGAGCAGGGTGTTTCGAGCCTGGAGCCCATCGGGAAGGGCGTCGCTGCGCACCACGTCACCGGTCTCCAGCACCTGCTTGAAGCGGCGCAGGTCGTCGCGCACCTGCTGCTCCGGCTCCTCGCCGAGCAGCGTGGCGACGGCCTGGCCGACCTTGCCGCCCGGGACGTCGTAGTGCAGTGCGACGCTCACCTCGGTCCCGCGGTCGCCCGGGGCGGGCGCGAAGTGGACCGTGCCCGAGTTGTCGATGTCGGCGCCCGGCAGGCTGCGCCACGAGATGCGCTGGCCCGGCTCGTCGCCGGTCAGCTCGGCGTCCCACGTGACCGTCCGGCCGAAGGGCGCCCTGGCCACCCACCGGGAGCGGTTCCCCTCGGAGGCGGTCACCGACTCGAGGTGCGTCATGAAGGTCGGCAGGTTCTCGAAGCTGCGCCAGTAGGCGTACACCTCGTCCGGCGGGCGGTTCACCGTCACCGAGGCACGCAGCGACAGCGGTCCGGGACGGCCGCGCCCGTGCTGTCCGCTGCGCGTCCGGGCGCGCTGCACGACGGCAGCCACGCCGAGCGCTGCGACGGCGAGAGCCGCACCTCTGCGACCCCGCGATGTCTGCTCCGTCGACCTTCCGGGAGTGGCCATGTCTCTCACCTCTTTCCGGCGCCTGGCGCGCCCTGGTGTCCAGCGTCTGGCGGTCACGTGTGCCCTACCCGATCCCAGGGCGGGTGCCACACCCCTCCCGACGCGTCCCACCGGGGCCGACGTGGACGCTGCCCGGGCTCAGTGGGGCAGGCGCGTGAACGCGGGCAGGGTGACCGTGAACGTCGCTCCCTCTCCGGGGCCGGGGCTGTCAGCGACGAGGCTGCCCTGGTGGGCATCGGCTATCGCGCGGCTGATGGTCAGGCCCAGCCCGGATCCCGCGCGGTCCCGGTCCCGCGCGGTGTCGCCCCGGTAGAAGCGGTCGAAGACGTGCGGCAGCTGCTCGGCGCTGATGCCGTCCCCCGTGTCGGTGACGGAGATCTCGACCGTGTCGTCCACCGTCCGGGCAGAAAGGTGCACCGAGCCCCCGGCATGGGAGTGCCGCAGTGCGTTGGCCAGGAGATTGTCCAGCACCTGGCCGAGCCGCCTCGGGTCGACGTCGACGTCGACGTCGGGCGCGCCGTCCGTGTCGGCGACGAGATCGACCCCTTGACGGGCGAAGGCCTCGCGCTTGGCCTGCCACGCGGACCAGATGAGGTCGCGGACCGGGGTCGCGGACCGCTCCAGGGAGAGCCGACCCTCCTCCGCGCGTGAGACGTCGTCGAGGTCGGCGGCGAGGCGGGCCAGGCGTTGGGTCTGCTCGGTCATCACCCGCTCGGTGTCGGAGTTCCAGGTGGTCACGCCGTCGCGCAGCCCCTCGCAGTAGACGGTGAGCGTCGCGATCGGCGTGCGCAGCTCGTGGGCCAGGTCGGACAGCAGCCGCCGACGGGTCTCCTCGGTCTGCTCGAGCTGGCCCGCCATGAGGTTGAACGCGCGGCCGAGCTCGTCGAACTCAACCCCGGAGCCGAAGTCGCCGACCCGGGCGCCCAGGTGGCCTCGGGAGACCTCGCGGGCGGCCTTGGCCAGGGCTCCGAGCGGAGCCTGGAGCCGGCGGGTGACGTACCACGTCACGGCGGCGGCACAGACGAGCGCGAAGACGAGGGCGACGCCGAGGGAGACGAAGGAGGAGTCCCGGTAGGCCTCCTCGATGTGGGCCAGCTCGGGCGTGTTGGGCACGTGGCCGGCCTCGAGCATGTGGTGGTGGAAGAGCGGCGGCCCCACGAACGCGGCCACGAGACCGGCCGTGAGGACGCTCGCCCCGAGGACGAGGACCTGGGCGAGCATGAGGCGCGGGGCGAGGCCCCGGCCCATCCCCGTCGAGGAGTCGCCGCTCATGCCGCTCACCCCCGGCCCATCCGGTAGCCGACGCCGCGGACCGTCTCGATGTAGCTCGGAGCGGCGGGGTCGTCACCGAGCTTGCGGCGGATGTGGCCCACGTGGACGTCGACGATGTGCTCGTCCCCGACCCAGGCGATGTCCCACACCTCGTCGATGAGCTGGCGTCGGGAGAAGGCGTACTTGGGGCGCGCGGAGAGGACGTCGAGGATGTCGAACTCCGTCCGTGTCAGCGGCACCTCCTCCCCGGCGACGGTGACGCTCCGACCGGCTGCGTCGATGGACAGGTCGCCGAAGACGCGCTCCGGCTCCTCGGGTTGCCCCCTTCCCGTCGAGGCGGACCCGCCGCGCTGGCGCGGACGGCGCAGGACGGCCTGGACCCGGGCGACCAGCTCGCGGGCGCTGAAGGGCTTGGTGATGTAGTCGTCGGCCCCCACCGACAGGCCGATGATGCGGTCCACCTCGTCGCCGCGGGCCGTCAGCATGAGGACGTAGCAGTCGGAGAACGTGCGCACCTGGCGACACACCTCGACGCCGTCGAGCCCCGGGAGCCCGAGGTCGAGGACGATGACGTCCGGGTCCAGCTCTCGGGCCATCGCAAGGGCGTCCGTGCCCGTGTAGGCCTCGGCGACGGAGTAGCCCGCCCGCGCGAGGTAGGTGCTGACCATCTGCGCGAGCGCACGCTCGTCGTCGACGACGAGGATGCGGCGGGCAGCGTTGGCTTCGGGTGACGGGGACTCCATGGCGTCAGTCTGCCGTCCCGGAGGGTTCGCAGTCCCCAACTGCCCGGCCTGCGCGGAACTTCGTCAAACCTTCATGGAATCGTCGCGGGGCCCAGACATGACGGGGGGAACCTGTGACTCAGGAGACATTCCGTCATCGAGAGGAGGCACCGGTATGTGGGGACACGGTTGGGGCTACGGCGCCGAGTGGTGGATGTGGCTGCTGATGCTCATCGGCACGATCGGCTTCTGGGTGCTCGTCGCCTATGTCGTGCGGGCCGTGATCCTGGGTCGCCGTCCCGAGGACGGTGCATCCACGCCGAGGGCTGCGGAGCCACTGCGGCTGCTCGACGAGCGGCTCGCGCGCGGCGAGATCGACATCGAGGAGTACCAGCGGACGAGGAACGTCCTGAAGAACGCGCACTGAGCGCACGCAGTGACGGGCGGGGTGGCAGCCCTCGGCCGTGACTGCGTGCGTCGGCCGTGACCGCGTGGGTGGGCCGTGACACCGTGGCAGTGGCCCGGGAATAGTGCAGGTCGGCGAGGGGTTGTCGGATGCATACCCCCTAGGGGTATCGTGGGTCTGGACCGGACCCACGACGAACCGACCCTCAGGAGGCGTCATGACGACGCAGACCGTCTTGCACGTCGGTGGGCTGCACTGGGCCACCTCTGAGCCCGCGATCGAAAAGGGGCTCCTCCGCCGACCGGGTGTCACGGCGGTCACGGCCAACGCCGTCTCCCAGACCGCGACCGTCGCGTTCGACCCGGCGAAGACGAGCGTCGAGGAGCTCGCTGCTTGGGTGCGTGAGTGCGGCTACCACTGCGCCGGTGCGTCGGTCCCGTCCCACGTGTGCCCGCCAACCGAGCACGCGACTCCCGACCACCACGCTGCTCCCGCTCACCACGAGCACCCAGCCGACCACCCAGCTGGCCACCCAGCCGACCACCGGACCCAAACGCTGGAGCGGGAGCCGGCCCAGCGGCATACGGCACCTGGCCACGCCGAGCACGACGGCCACGATGGCCACGACGGCCACGGAGGTGTCGCACCAGCGGTGCTCTCGCCGCACGAGGCGATGGGCCACGGCGGTCACGCCGGCATGTCGATGGAGGACATGGTCCGCGACATGCGCAACCGCTTCGTCGTCGCCGCCGTCCTCGCGCTCGGGATCACGCTGTGGTCACCGATGGGGCGCGACATGCTCGGCTTCGGCGTCGCCGCGCCGTTCGGCCTGCGCGACGACGTGTGGTCGCTCGTCCTCAGCCTGCCGGTCGTCTTCTACTCCGGCTGGATCTTCTTCGACGGCGCGGTGCGCGCCCTGCGCAACCGCACCCTCGACATGATGGTCCTCGTCGCGGTCGCGATCGGCGCGGGCTGGCTCTACAGCGTCCATGTCACGCTCCGTGGTGGGGGCGAGGTCTTCTACGAGGCCGCCGCGATGCTCACCACGTTCGTCCTGCTCGGGCACTGGTTCGAGATGCGGGCACGGGGCGGCGCGAACGACGCGATCCGCACCCTCATCGACCTCGCCCCACCCATGGCGACGGTGATCCGGGAGGGGCAGCCCGTCGAGGTGCCGACCTCCGAGGTTGTCGTCGGAGACCTCGTCCAGGTGCGGCCCGGCGGGAAGGTGCCGGTCGACGGGGTCGTCGAGGACGGCGAGTCCGACGTGGACGAGTCGATGGTCACCGGTGAGAGCCTCCCGGTCCCGAAGTCCGGTGGGTCGCAGGTGATCGGCGCGTCGATGAACACCACGGGGACGCTGCGGGTGCGGGCGACGAAGGTCGGCTCCGACACCGCGCTCGCCCAGATCGTCGCCCTCGTCCAGGAGGCCCAGAACTCGAAGGCGCCGGGCCAGCGGCTGGCGGACCGAGCGGCCTTCTGGCTGGTCCTCGTCGCCCTCGTCGGCGGGCTGGCCACCTTCTTCGTGTGGCTCGGCGTCGGCGCAGACGTCCAGGTCGCACTCCTCTTCGCGATCACCGTCGTCGTCATCACCTGCCCCGACGCCCTGGGGCTGGCCACGCCGACGGCCATCATGGTCGGCACCGGGCTCGGCGCGCGACGGGGAGTGCTCTTCAAGAATGCGACCGCACTCGAGAGCTCGGCCCACATCGACACCGTCGTCATGGACAAGACCGGCACCCTGACCAAGGGCGCCCCCGAGGTCACCAAGGTCGTCGTCGAGGGCAGCAGCGAGGCGGAGGTGCTGTCCCTCGTGGCCGCCGTCGAGAAGGAGTCCGAGCACCCCCTCGCCGCAGCCGTCGTGTCGTATGCCGCTGGGCTGGGCCTCGCGGGTGAGGTGGCGTCAGGCTTCCGCAACGTCCCCGGCCACGGTGCCGTGGCGGATGTCCGCGGACGGCGAGTCGTCGTCGGCAACCGCAAGCTCATGGAGGCAGAGGCTGTCGACCTCGGTGGGCTGCTCGCCCAGCGTGACGAGCTCGCCGCGGCGGGCCAGACCGCCGTCCTCGTCGGCGTCGACGGGGTCGCCGTGGCCGTCATCGCGCTCGCCGATGCCGCTCGGGAGACGTCGGCGGACGCGGTCCGCGCCCTGCACGAGCTGGGCGTGCAGGTCGTGATGCTCTCAGGAGACAACCAGGCGACGGCGGAACGCATCGCCGCGCAGCTCGGCATCGACACGGTGATCGCGGAGGTCCTGCCGGGGGACAAGGCGGCCAAGGTCGCCGACCTGCAGCGTGCGGGTCGCGCCGTCGCCATGGTCGGTGACGGCGTCAACGACGCACCGGCGCTGGCGCAGGCCGACCTCGGGATCGCGATCGGCGCCGGCACCGACGTCGCGATCGAGACCGCCGACGTCGTGCTCATGCGGTCTGACCCGCTCGACGTGCCGACGGCGCTCCGGGTCGGCCGGGGAACGCTGCGCAAGATGCGGCAGAACCTCGGTTGGGCGGTCGGCTACAACGCCGTTGCGCTGCCGATCGCCGCCGGAGTCTTCGCGGCCTGGGGACTGACCCTGCGACCGGAGGTGGCGGCCCTGTCGATGTCCGGGTCCAGCATCATCGTCGCGGTCAATGCGCTCATGCTCAAGCGGCTGCCACTGCCCGCACCGACGCCTTCACCAGACCTTCATGGACCCTTCGTCGAACGGTGAACATGGTCGGCGACAGTAGAGCCGTGAACCAGCGCCAGCTCTCAGCCCACCGTCCGAACCGAACCCGCCGCGCCCCGCTCGCCTGGGTCGCCGCCGGAGTGGCCTCGCTCGTGCTCGTCGCGGGCTGTGCCAGCGCGGCGGACGCCCCGGGCGCGGCGCCGCAGGGTGCCCCCGCTGCGGCAGCCGCGGCAGGCTCCGAAGCGGACGCCATCCTCGCCAAGCTCGGTCTTTCCGGGCGCAGCGCAACCGATGTCATCACGGCACTGGACCAGGCCAGTGACCGGCAGAAGGACATCTTCGCGTCGGTCCGCTACGACAAGCTGGTCCTCAAGGACGGTGGCACCGAGACGCAGGTGGCCCTGCCC
This sequence comes from Intrasporangium sp. DVR, assembly GCF_040365325.1. Taxonomy (NCBI): domain Bacteria; kingdom Bacillati; phylum Actinomycetota; class Actinomycetes; order Micrococcales; family Intrasporangiaceae; genus Intrasporangium; species Intrasporangium sp. DVR. The sequence goes on from NZ_BAABZW010000003.1 coordinate 206,797, forward strand.
GCCGACAAGTTCTACCTCTCCGTGGCCCCCTACGTGAACCAGACGCACGAATGCTTCTACCACAGCCTGACCACCTGCACCGGCGAGCTCGCGAACCAGAACGTCGACGTGAAGATCGTTGACTCCACTGGCAAGACGCTCGTCGAGGGCACACAGAAGACCTACGCCAACGGCTTCGTCGGCTTCTGGCTGCCGCGTGACATCGAGGGCACGATCACCGTGACCTCCGAGGGGCGCTCGGCCACCTCGGCCATCTCCACCGGCAAGGAGTCGGCGACCTGCCTGGCCACTCTCCAGCTCACCTGAGCCCGCCGGCCGCGCCTGCTGCGCAGCCACGGACCCGGGGACACGCGACGGTATGGCCATTCGTCATCCACCAACCGAGTCCCACTGAGGGCCATACTCATCGCATCTGTTACATCTAGAGAGGAACTCGCATGGCCAGCCGTACCGGAAGAACCCTCGGCATGATCGTTGCCATCGTCGGCATCCTGATGATCATCGCCGGTGGCGTCACGTACTACATGGTCCACAACGAGCTCAAGGCCGCGAAGATCACCGTCGCGAAGGACGCCTCGATGCTTGCTGGTGACGAGGTCGACGGCCCCTTCTCCGCGTACGCGGAGGCCGAGATCATCGACCACCACGCCCTTGACGCAACGGGTGGCAAGACGTACGCCGAGCTCGACCGTGAGGACCCACTGCGTCAGACCGCGATGTCCGCGTCGTTCCTGCGCGCGTCGCTCTTCACCTCGGTGGTCGCCTTCGGCGTCGCCGCGATGGCGATGGGAATTGGCTTGATGCTGCTCCTGATCGGTTGGGCGCTCATGTCCCTGAGCCGTCGAGACGTGGCGTACGAACGGGCCCCTGCGCACACGGTGTGAGGCAGAGGAGACCAGCAACCGGGCGTCGGCCCGGACGGTGCGACAGGCGGTGCCAGCTCAGCTGGCACCGCCTTTCGCGTACGCGGGGGCCGCGCCGCCCGGGGGGAGTCGGCACGCCGGACCTCCACCGGGTGTGACGGAAGGAACCCCTCAGCGCGGTCGCCGGGGCCGATCCCACCGCGAGACAATTCAGTCGTGGTGGGATCACCGTGAGCGTCATGCTGCGGCGGCGGGCCGATGCCCACGTCTGGTTCCGGGTGGGGCTCGCTGCAGCCGGTTGGGTTGGCCTCTACTGGGCGAACGGACGGGTGTGGTCCTGGCTGCTCGGTGACCTCCTCGGTCTCGACCTCGAAGGCCGGATCGGGTCCGGTGTCCACTTCTTCCTCTACGACACGATCAAGATCTTCCTGCTCCTGACTGGCCTGATGTTCGTCATCGGAATGCTCCGCGCGAGCCTGGACCTGGATCGGGCGCGGGACTACCTCGCAGGCAAGGGGCTGGCCGTCGGGCTGCTTCTCGCCGTGGTGCTCGGCGTCGTCACGCCGTTCTGCTCGTGCAGCTCGATCCCGCTCTTCATCGGCTTCGTCGCCGCGGGCATCCCCCTCTCGATCACGCTGACCTTCCTCATCGCGTCGCCGTTGGTGAGCGAGGTCGCGGCGATCATGATCGGCGACCAGTTCGGCTGGCACATCGCCGGCGCCTACGTCCTGGCCGGCTCCGCCATCGCCCTGGCCATCGGCTGGGTCTTCTCCCGCTTCGCACTCGAGCGATGGGTCGAGGACATGGTCTTCGCCACGAGGATCGCGCAGCTGCGCGCCGCGGGGCACGTGCCCACGTGGACCGAGAGGGTGGACGCCGCGGTCGAGGAGTCCAAGGAGGTGTTCACCACCGTGTGGACGTGGGTCCTGCTCGGCGTCGGCATCGGGGCCGCCATCCACGGGTGGGTGCCCGAGGACTTCTTCGCCGAGTACGCCGGGCCCGGCAACCCCTTCGCCGTCCTCGTCGCCGCGGTCGCGGGTGTCCCGCTCTACGTCAACGGCGCCGGGGTCGTCCCCATCGCCGAGGCGCTGTGGGCCAAAGGAATGTCCCTCGGCACCGTGATGACGTTCACGATGAGCGCGATCGCCCTCTCGATCCCGCAGGCCATCATGCTCCGGCGGGTGCTCAAGCCACCGCTGCTCGCCATCTTCTTCGGCTCGGTGACGCTGGGCCTCGTCGGCATCGGCTACCTCTTCAACGCTCTCTTCCCCTGACCACGACCCGATGGAGGACCACATGATCGTCAAGATCCTCGGCCCAGGCTGCGCGAACTGCCGCAACCTCGAGAAGAACACCAGGGCGGCCCTGGCCGAGCTCGGTGTGGACGCCACCGTCGAGAAGGTCACGGACTACAGCGAGATCGCGGGCTACGGCGTTCTCAAGACACCGGGCCTCGTCGTCGACGAGGAGCTCGTCGTCAGCGGTCGAGTGCCCCGCCCCGCCGAGCTGGCCGCCGTCCTCCTCGCCCACGCCCGTTGAGCAGGACAGGCTGACCGTCGGTCCGGACCTGCACGCCGTCCCGCTCGCACTGCGTCAGCCGCTCGTCTCGCGAGTGGCCCCGGCCTCCACAGGTCGATGTGGAGACTGGTGCCACTCGACGGGCATTGACCGCATGACCTCGTCGGCCCCGTCCCGTGCGGGGAGGTCGGGAGGGTCCTCCCGATGCGGGCGCTGGGAGCGAGCTCAGCGGCATACGCCTCCGGTTTGCTGTTCGGCACTGCGGCTGGGGGGAACATGAGGGGTATGGCCGGTTCGCAGCGGGACGAGATCGAGCGCAAGTACGACATCGAGACCGGGGTGGTGTTTCCCGACCTCTCCGGGGTGGCCGGGGTCGGTGCGGTGCGTCAGCCGGAGGAGCTCGCGCTGCACGCGGTCTACTACGACACGTCGGGGTTCGACCTCGCGCGCGCCGGTGTCACGCTGCGGCGGCGCACCGGTGGCCGCGACGAGGGATGGCACCTCAAGCTGCCCGGCGGCGGTGACACGCGGACCGAGATGCACGAGCCGCTCGGGGACGACCCCGGCGAGGTGCCGGCCCCGCTCACGGCCCGCGTGCGTGCGCTCGTCCGCGGCCGCCCGCTCCGTCCCGTCGCGCAGGTCAACACCGTGCGTCGGGAGTACGCGCTGTGCGATGGCGACGGTGCCGTCCTGGCGCGCGTCTGCGACGACCACGTGCAGGCCCGGCGACTCGACGACGGAGCGGGCTCGGGCTCGGACACCGGCTTCGAGCAGTCGTGGCGCGAGTGGGAGCTGGAGCTCGACCGCGGGCCGGCCGAGCTGTTCGACCTCGTCGAGGGGCGGCTCCGGTCGGCCGGCGCCTCGCCTGCTGCGTCGGCGTCGAAGCTGCGCCGGACGCTCGGGGACCTGCCCGCCGACGCGCCTCATCCGTCGGAGGACGACCTCTCGGACGGAACGGCGCGCGAGCTGCTCGCCGCGCACCTGGCCGAGCACACGGCCAAGCTCCACACGCACGACGCCGCGGTCCGGGAGGGCCACCCGGAGGGCATCCACAAGCTGCGGATCGCTGCCCGCCGCCTCCGTTCGGCGCTGGCGACGTGGCGCCCCCTGCTCGATCGTTCCGCCACGGACCCGGTTCGTGACGAGCTGCGCTGGCTCGGCGAGTCGCTCGGCGCTGCCCGTGACGCCCAGGTCCTGCGCGAGCACCTTTCGGAGGTCATCGCGGCCCAACCGGCAGAGCTCGTCGTCGGCTCGGTGGCCGCGCGCATCGACGACCAGCTCAGTGCCGCCTACCAGGCCGGCCGGGAGCGCGCCGTCGAGACGCTCGACAGCGCCCGCTATGTTCGCCTGCTCGACGCCCTCGACGGGCTCAGTGCCTCGCCACCGCTGGCCCCGGACGCCGACGGGCCGGCCGGGAAGCGGGTCAAGCGGCTCCTGCGGCGAGACGTCAAGCGCCTGCACCGGGCGGTTCGCGCCATCGACACGGCGGAGGAGCCCACGCAGCGCGACGTCGCCTTCCACGAAGCGCGGAAGAAGGCGAAGCGCCTCCGCTACGCCGCTGAGATGGCGAGGCCGGTGGTCGGCAGGAAGGCCCGGTCCCTGGCCGCCTCGGCCAAGAAGGTCCAGGAGGCCCTCGGCGTCCACCAGGACTCCGTCGTCGCCCGGGAACGCCTGCGAGAGCTCGGCATGCAGGCGCACCTCGACGGAGACAACGCCTTCACCTTCGGGCGCCTGCACGGGGTCGAGGAGTCCCGGGCCGAACGGGCCGAGGCGGACTTCGACAAGGCGTGGAAGAAGCTCCGGCGCAAGCAGCTGGACCGCTGGGTGGGCTAGTCAGTGGGGCTGGACAGGCGTTGCGCGATGTCCGGCGGCACCACGGTGTCGGGGTCACGGCCGGTGAGGCGCAAGGCGTCGGTCGTCGCGACGAGCGCGGCATAGAGCGGCGGGCAGGTGGGGCAGCCCTGCAGGTGCTGCTCCACGGTCCGCGCCACCGCGGGCTCGAGCTCCCCGTCGAGGTAGTCGCTCACGTGACGGCGGGCTTCCCAGCAACGCATCGGGACTCCTTCGAGGTCATGGCGGCGCTCGGCCCCGCGAGCCAGTTCGGAGACCAGCATCATCCGCCCGCGCCGGAGCCTCTGCTTGGCCGCGGCCAGGCTGATGCGCTGGATCCGCGCGACCTCGGCGGAGGTCAGGCCTTCCATGTCGTGGAGCAGGACCGCGCTGCGCTGGTCGAAGGGCAGGTGGGCGAGGGCCTCGCGGAGCTCGTCGCGGTCCTCCGCCCTGGCTGCGACGGTGGCCACGTCGACGGTGTAGGTGTCTGCGCGCCACTGGCGCTCGGCCAGCTCGGAAAGCTCGGCCACCTCCTCCGTCGGGACCTCGCGCAGGCGGCGCAGCCGGTCCACGGCGAGGTTGTGGAGGATGCGGTGCAGCCATGTGGTCAGGGACGCGTCGCCGCGGAAGGACCCAGCCCGCTCCAGGGCCCTGGCCACCGTGTCCTGGACCAGGTCCTCCGCGTCGGCCGGGTCACGGGTGAGGCCGCGGGCGTACCGCAGGAGCCCGGGAAGCTCCCGCGGCAGCGTCGCGGCCAGGTCATCCAGGTCCACGGGACCCGCCTCTCTGAGGATGGGATCGAGCCTAGTGTCGGGTGCGTTGCCCAGCGCGCTCGGTTCGCTCGGTGCGCCCGGCGGGGACCGCAGCCGTGCGCTCCGGGTGGTAGGTGCTCAGGCCGAGCAGGCGGTAGAGCGGGCAGAACCCCGCAGCGGCGGTGACGACGAGGAGGGCGGCGAGGGCGAGCAGGACGATCGCGGCGGTGGACGACCACCCCAGCGCCGCCGCCCAGCCGAGGGCGCCGACGCCGAGGACGGCGCGGGCGAGACGGTCCGAGGCTCCCAGGTTGCGCTTCATGGTGTGCTCCTTTCGGTGTCCAGCAGGTGCTGGTGGTTCGCTGTCGGTTCACTGACGCACGAGCGGGCCAAAGCGCTACATCGGTCGGACCACCCACCGGTGCCCAGTCCCAGCCGGTCGTCGGCCGGCCAGTCGTCGGCCGGCCAGCCGTCCGTCGACCGGTGGCGGACCCTGCCCGACGGTGGCGGGAGGCAGCGGATTACGGTGGTCGGGACGAGAGGAGCTCGCAATGATCGTGATGACGACGCTCGGCCCAGGTGACACCGTGGGGGGCGGCCTCGGTCGCGCGGCCCGGGTGGCCGTGGCCGACGTGACCGACGGCCAGATCACCTCGTGGAACGAGGTGCCCGTGGGGTGGGACCGCCTGCACGGTGAGGGCACCGAGGGGTCACACCACGCACGGATCGCCACCTTCCTCAAGGAGCACGGCATCGAGGTCGTCGTGGCGGAGCACGTCGGGGCCGGCATGCAGCGGATGCTCGGGACGATGGGCCTCCGGCTGGTCCAGGGTGCCCGCGGCGACGCCAGACAGGCCGTGCTGACCGCGTCCGGCACTCCGTCCGGCTGATCCCGCGCGGTCCACGACGCCGTAGCCCCGGGGAACCACGGCAGCTGGCGCGTCCGTCCCGGGGACAGCGGCGAGGCCAGGGTCGAGCGCACGGAGACGGCGCCGACGGCGGCAGTGCCCTTCTGAGCGACCGCACGCCCGGGCGATCCCGCCCTCAGGCCCGTCAGACCACGGCGGGCTGCTCCACGAAGCGCGGTGTCCAGACCCGACCGTCGGCGGTGACCCGAGTCCCCGTTGCGCAGACGAGGAGCAGGCACTTCATGTCGATCGTCGAGGGGTCGAGCCCACCGAGCGTCGTCACCGCCACCGACTCCTCCGAGCGGCCGACGTCACGACCGACGACGACGACCGTGTCGGGGCCGCGGACGCCGAGCAGGACCTCCCTGGCCAGGGCGATCTGCCCGGTGCGCGTGCGTGACGCCGGGTTGTAGAGGGCGATGACGAGGTCGGCCTCCGCGGCGGCGCGCAGGCGGCGCTCGATGACCGACCACGGCTTGAGCCGGTCGGAGAGCGACATGATCGCGAAGTCGCCGCCGAGCGGCGCGCCCACCCGAGCCGCGACGGCCTGTGCCGCAGTCACCCCGGGCAGCACCCGGACCGGGACACCCGCGAACGCCGGGTCCTCGGCGGCCTCGAAGACGGCCGCCGCCATGCCGAACACACCCGCGTCCCCTCCCGACACCACCGCGACGCGTTCGCCGGTGCGGGCCAGCTCGAGGGCATGCCTGGCCCGGTCCACCTCCACGGTGTTGCCGGACGGGTGTCGGGTCAGGCCCGGCCGTTGCGTCACCCGGTCGACGTAGGGCGCGTAGCCGACGACATGGTCGACCTCCGCGAGCGCCGCGCTCGCCTCGGGCGTCAGCCACCGGTCGGGTCCCGGGCCGAGGCCGACGACGACGACCTCACCCAGCGCGGCACCCAGCTCAGCCGTATGCCGCTGGGCCGGCTCAGCGGCATACGGCATCGTTGCGCGCCCGGCTGAGTCGGCGCGCAGGTCCCGGCCCGGCACGACGATCATCGACATGTAGGGGACGGTGGCGGGGTCGACCTCGGTGACGGGAAGGACCCGCTCGGCGGAGGAGGTCGCGCGCTCGACGTAGCGGGCCTCGTCGAGCCGGCCCGCCTGGCGCAGTGCCTCGACGACGCCGGGGAAGGTCCGGCCGAGTTTCATGATGACGGCAGCCTGGGTGTCGGCGAGCCGTCGGGCGAGCTCGGGGACCGGCAGGGTGCCGGGGAGGATCGTCAGGACGTCCTCGTGCCGGCACAGGCCGGTGGCGACGGCGGCCGTGGAGCCGCTCACGGAGGTGACGCCGGGGACGACGTCGGAGTCGTAGCGGTCGGCGAGGCGGTCGTGGAGGTACATGTACGTGCCGTAGAAGAGCGGGTCGCCCTCGGCGAGCACCACGACGTTGCGCCCGGCGTCGAGGTGGGCGGCGAGGCGCGCGGCCGACTCGTCGTAGAAGTCCGCCATGAGGCCGTGGTAGCCCAGCGGGTGGTCGGTCACGCCCGTGGTGACCGGGTAGACGAGCAGCTCCTCGATCGCGTCGTGGCGGAAGTACTGGGCGGCGATGCGGCGGGCGATGGAGTCGCCCTTCGTCCCGCTGTGGAACGCCACGACGTCCGCCGAGCGGATGGTGCGGGCGGCCTTGATCGTCACGAGGTCCGGGTCGCCGGGGCCGACGCCGACCCCGCGCAGCCAGCCGGGGGTGCGGTTCACAGTTCCTCCGTTCGGGCGAGGGCGTTGACGGCGGAGGCGGCCAGGGCCGAGCCGCCGCGGCGCCCGTGGACGACGAGCCACGGCACGTCGAAGGGGTTGTCGGCCAGGGCGAGCTTCGACTCGGCCGAGCCGATGAAGCCGACCGGGATCCCGATGATCGCGGCCGGCCGGGGGCCTCCGTCGGCGATGAGCTCGAGGAGGTGGAACAGGGCCGTCGGCGCGTTGCCGATCGCGACGACCGCCCCCTCGACCCGGTCGCCCCAGAGGGACACTGCGGCGGCCGAGCGGGTCGTGCCCCAGGCCTGGGCGAGTGCGGGGACCCGCTCGTCGCGCAGCGTGCAGATGACGGCGTTGTCGCGGGGGAGGCGGGCGCGGGTGATGCCCGACGCGATCATGTGGGCGTCGGTGAAGACGGGTGCGCCGCTGTCGAGGGCGGCGCGGGCTGCCGCGACGAGGCGCGGATGGACGGCGATCTGCTCGGTCAGGCCGACGTCGCCGCTCGCGTGAACCATCCGGACGGCGACGGCGCGGGCCTCCTCGGGCAGGTGGTCGAGGGGGGCCTCGGACCGGATCGTCGCGAACGAGCGCCGGTAGATCTCCTGGCCATCCGTCTCGTAGTCGTAGCGACGGGTGGGAGGGGTGAGGGGCGGTGCGGGGGGCTGGGGCGCAGACATCGCCCGTCATCGTAGGGGGTTGCTCGGTCCTCGGCGCCGCGGGCCCTCAGGGCGAGAGGGCCGCCTCCGAGGCCTCGAGGGCACTCAACGCCTCGGGGACCGACGACGGCGCCAGCACGTCCACGAAGGCACCGCGCGGCGTCCCGCACCGGCGCTCGCACCCGCTGACGTGCACCGGGAGCGAGCCGAGCGGCATCCGTGGAGCGAGCTCGTGCGCCAGCCGCCGGGTGTCGATGGCCGACCTGGCGCAGCCGGGCAGGCCGGTGCAGGCATGGAGGCGCAGCCACGGGTCCGATGGGTCGATGACGAGCCCGGCTGACGCGAGCCGGCTCAGGCCACCAGCCCCGGAGAGCACCACGAGACTGCGCCACGGCGTCACGATCACCTCGTCCGTGACGTCGGCGAGCGCCGCGACACGAGCGGGCGTGAGCAGGCCCAAGGGGACGGCCACGACGGCATGGTCGCCGTGGCGACCGACGGAGGGCGGTGGGCTGGTCGGGAGGGAGAGCGCGACGGCCCCCGGCGCGCCCAGCGGCACGCCGAGCTCGCGCACGTGCCACGCGGTCGACCCCAGCCGCTCACGGGTGGCGAGGAACTCGCGAGCCAGGTCGAGAGCAACCCCGACGGCCTGCTCGACGGGGACGGCCCAGCCCCGATGCGGACCACCAGCCAGGACGGCGGCAAAGTCGGGTCCGGTGGCCACGATCGCGATGTCGAAACCCGACCCGACGACGTCGCCGCGGCCGTCGTCGACGGCGAGGAGGAACCGGCCGGGCAGACCGGCGAGGGCAGGGTCGTCGCAGAGCCCGGCATCGAGCGCAGCCACCAGACCGCGCACGTCCGCCAGCCCCGGTTCGCCGAGGCCGGAGAGGGGCGAGGCGACGATGTTGCGCGCCAGCTCGTGCGACGCCGAAGGGACCAGTCCCGTGGCGGCGATCGCCGTGCGCACCCCGGCGGGAAGTGGGTCGGGCAGGCCGCGCAGCTGCAGGGCCCCGCGGGACGTCAGCTGGATTTGCGGATCAGACTGTCCCGCAACGATGTCGAGCAGATCGCGGAGGGCGCTGACGGTCACCGGCCGCGCGCCCGTCCGGACCCGCACGATGGCCCCGTCGGCCGCGCCGAACGGGCGAGCGACCCCTGGGCACGCGTCGGCCCCGGTGCGGGACGACTGCGGCAGGCTGGTCATGGGTCTCCCCGGGCTGGCCCGGCCGTGCCGAGCGGATGACGGTCGGCGCCATCGTAGGGGGCGCCCCCACGGTCACGTCGATGGCGCCCAGACGTACTGCGGCGTCTGGCAGACCTCGACGAAACCGAGGCGTTCGTAGGTCGGCCGGCCGAGCTGCGAGGCCATCAGCACCGCGTCGGTGCAGCCGCGCTCACGTCCGAGCCGCATCAGCTCTGCCGTCACCGCCCGGCCGATGCCCTGACGGCGCGCGCTGTCGAGGGTCGTGATGTTGTAGATCCCGAGCGTGCGCCGGTCCGGCCCACTGAGGAAGCCGCTCCCCCCGCCGACGGGCCTGCCGTCGAGGGTCGCGAGCACGTGGAAGAGCACGCCGCTGGAGATGCTGGCCATGGCAGCGCGCATCGGCTCCACGACGAACGCCGGGAAGCCGAAACCCTCGGCGAGGACGTCCGCGAGGACCTCGTCGACCTCGGTCTCGACGATGGCGAGGCCCGGAGGCGTTCGGCCGCTGTCGACCTCGCCCGCCATGGTCCGGTGCATCCCCGGCTCCGGTGACGGGTGGATCCCGAGCGAGCGGAGCGCGACGTCGGCCTCGGGAGGCATCGTCGACGGGGTCGCCCACCAGAGGAGCCCGTTGCCCCGCTCGAGGTAGCCGGCGACGAGCTCCCGGGTGCGCTCGCCAGCCGTGCCCGGGGCGAACCGCGCGCCGCTGATGGCGTTGAAGAGCGGGAAGGGGAGGTCGCGGCGGAAGGCCACGACGTCCTCGTCCGGCAGCCGGGTCACGTGGCCGCTGTCGGCCAGGATCTCGAACTGGGACAGCAGGTTCTCCTCGACCAGGTGGATCCGCGGGTCGTCCATGACACGACGGTAGGGCTGGGGTGGGAGGCGTGTCCCGGAAACGTGGCGCTAGGGTGACGCCTGCGTCGTCGACCAGGAACCCGGTGCAAGCCCGGGACGGTCCCGCCACTGTGAGCGCGCCACCCCCGGGGGGGGCCGTGAGTCAGGAACTGCCGGCCGCGCATCACATCCGACCGACCGCGGGGCGTGGACACCTCGCGAAGGAGCCCCATGACGCGCATCGCCCTGCTCAGCACGTCCGACACCGACCTGCTCAGCGCCCGCGCGAGCGGTGGCGACTACGTCGTGGCCAACCCCTCCCGTCCCGGACATGCCTCGATGGCGGACGTCATCGGCAGCGCGGACATCGTCGTGGCCCGCATCCTCGGTGGGCCGCAGGACCTGTGCGACGGCTTCAGGGCCGCGCGGGACGCGGGCGTGCCGATGGTCGTCCTCGGCGGCGAGCAGACCCCGAACGCCGCGCTGATGGAGCTGTCGACGGTCGTGCCGGGGATCGTCGCGGAGGCGCACCGCTACCTCGCGCAGGGCGGGCCGGACAACCTGCGCCACCTGCATGCCTTCCTCGCCGACACGATCCTGCTCACGGGTGACGTCTTCGAGCCGCCTGCCGAGCAGCCGCAGTGGGGTGCCGCATCGTCCCGTATGCCGCTGGGCTCGCTCGCGCGTGAAGGCCGGCCGCGCGTGGGGATCCTCTACTACCGGGCGCACCACGCCGCCGGGAACGTCGCCCACGTCGAGGCGCTCGCGGACGCGGTGGCGGAGGCAGGCGGCATCGGGACGCCGGTCTTCGTCACGTCGCTCCGTGATGCACCGGCGGACCTGCTCGAGCACCTGCGCGGCTATGACGTGCTGGTCACCACGGTGCTCGCGGCGGGCGGAACGCGCCCCGCCTCGGCCGGAGCCGGCGGCGACGACGAGTCCTGGGACGTGGCGGCCCTCGCGGAGCTCGACGTGCCGATCCTCCAGGGCCTGACGTTGACGTGGAGCCGGGAGCAGTGGGCGACGAGTGACGACGGGATGAGTCCCCTCGACGTCGCGACGCAGGTCGCGGTGCCGGAGTTCGACGGTCGGATCATCGCAAGCGTCTTCTCGCACAAGGAGGTCGATGCCGACGGGCTGCCGCACTACGTGCCCGACCTGGAGCGCTGCCGGCGCCTCGCGACGCTGGCGGTCAACCACGGGCGGCTGCGGCACGTGCCGGCCAGGGACCGCCGCATCGCGGTCGTCCTGTCCGCCTACCCGACCAAGCACTCGCGGATCGGCAACGCCGTCGGCCTCGACACGCCCGTCTCGATCATCCGGCTGCTCCGGGCGATGCGCGACCAGGGCTATGACCTCGGATCACCGGGCGACATCCCGGGCACCGGCCCGCTCGACCCGGTCGAGGGCGAGTCCCCGGACACCACCGCAGGCAACGCCCTCATCCACGCCCTGATCGAGGCCGGCGGCCAGGACGAGGACTGGCTGACCCAGGAGCAGCTCTCCGGGCAGCCGGTGCGGATCTCGGCGGCCCGCTACCGCGAGTTCTTCGAGACGCTTCCTGCCGAGCTGCGCAGCGCCGTGACCGAGCACTGGGGCGAGGCACCGGGCGAGGTCTTCGTCGACCGCCACACCGATGTGAAGGGCGAGATCGTGGCGGCCTCGCTCCGTGCGGGCAACGTCGTCATCATCGTCCAGCCACCACGCGGATTCGGGGCCAACCCGATCGCGATCTACCACGACCCGGACCTGCCGCCGACCCATCACTACCTCGCCGTCTATGACTGGCTGGCCAGGGACTTCGGGGCCCATGCGATCGTCCACATGGGCAAGCACGGCAACCTCGAGTGGCTGCCCGGCAAGAACCTCGCCCTGTCGGCGGCGTGCGGCCCGGACGCGACGATCGGGTCGATCCCGCTCGTCTACCCCTTCCTCGTCAACGACCCCGGCGAGGGCAGCCAGGCCAAGCGCCGTGCCCACGCGACGATCGTCGACCACCTCGTGCCGCCGATGGCGCGGGCCGAGTCCTACGGCGACATCGCCCGGCTCGAGCAGCTCCTCGACGAGTACGGCAACGTCTCGGTCATGGACCCGGCCAAGGCGCCGGCCCTGCGGGCGGAGATCTGGTCGCTGCTGCGGGCTGCGGAGATGCACCGCGACCTCGGTCTCGAGGACGCGGCCGACGCCCCCGACGCAGACACCTTCGACGAGCTCGTCATGCACGTCGACGGCTGGCTCTGCGAGATCAAGGACGTCCAGATCCGCGACGGCCTCCACATCCTTGGGCAGGCTCCTCAGGGGGAGAGCCTGACCAACCTCGTCCTCGCGATTCTCCGCGCCAACCAGGTCTTCGCCGGTGCCGTCGGCGCGGTGCCCGGCCTGCGCACCGCGCTCGGCCACGACGAGTCCTCGCTGGACCGGGACGCCGTGGACCGCTTCGAGGAGCAGGCGAGCGGGCTCGTCGGTGGGCTGGCGGAGGCCGGTTGGCACCGCGACGCCGTCCCCGCCGTCGTGCGCGCCACGCTCGGTCCCGACGTGACGGACTCCGTCCACGAGGCCGTGTGCCGCTCACTGGCCTTCGCGTGCGACGAGGTCGTCCCGCGGCTGCTGGGCACGGCAGGGGAGGTCGACGCGGTCCTCCACGCCCTGGACGGCGGCTACGTGCCGGCCGGTCCGTCGGGGTCACCGTTGCGCGGCCTGGTCAACGTGCTGCCGACCGGCCGCAACTTCTACTCGGTCGACCCGAAGGCCATCCCCTCGCGGCTCGCCTGGGACACCGGGCAGGCGATGGCCGACAGCCTCCTCGAGCGGCACCGGGACGACACGGGGGAGTGGCCTCGCACCGTGGGCCTCTCGGTCTGGGGCACGTCGGCGATGCGGACCTCGGGGGACGACATCGCCGAGGTCCTCGCGCTCATCGGTGTCCGGCCCCGCTGGGACGAGATGTCGCGCCGCGTGGTGGGGCTCGACCCGATCCCGCTCGACGAGCTCGGCCACCCCCGGATCGACGTGGCGGTCCGCATCTCGGGGTTCTTCCGCGACGCGTTCCCGCACGTCATCGCGCTGCTCGACGACGCGTTCCGGCTCGTCGCCGGCCTCGACGAGGCAGACGGCGTCAACTACGTCCGCGCCCACGCGCAGGCCGACCTCGCCGAGCACGGTGACGAGCGCCGGTCCACGACCAGGATCTTCGGCTCGAAGCCCGGCTCCTACGGCGCGGGCATCCTGCCCCTGATCGAGTCGGGCAACTGGCGCGACGACCAGGACCTCGCGGAGGTCTACGCGACGTGGGGCGGCTTCGCCTACGGCCGGGAGCTGGACGGCGTGCCCGCTCGTGGCGACATGGAGCGCACCTACCGCCGCATCGACGTCGCCGCCAAGAACGTCGACGCCAGCGAGCACGACATCGCCGACAGCGACGACTACTTCCAGTACCACGGCGGCATGGTCGCGACGGTCCGGGCCCTGACCGGCACGGCCCCCCGCGCCTACGTCGGCGACTCGACCCGACCCGACGCCATCCGCACGCGCACCCTCGCCGAGGAGACGGCCCGCGTCTTCCGCGCCCGCGTCGTCAACCCGCGCTGGATCGCGGCGATGCGCCGGCACGGCTACAAGGGGGCCTTCGAGCTCGCTGCGACGGTCGACTACCTCTTCGGCTTCGACGCGACCGCCGGGGTCGTGCACGACTGGATGTACGACCAGCTCGCCCGCACCTACGTCACCGACAAGGAGAACCAGGACTTCCTCCGGCACGCCAACCCGTGGGCCCTGCACGGCATGGTCGAACGGTTCCACGAGGCGGTCGAGCGGGGTCTCTGGGCCGACCCGGACCCGGAGCTGCTCGCCGAGCTGCAGCAGGTCTACCTCGACGTCGAGGGCGACCTCGAGTCGTGAGCACGAGCTGCACACTCGACCGGCAGGATCGAGTGTGCAGCTCGCGCCGCTCCCAGGGTGCTCAGTCCGCCTGGCGGAGCAGGTAGGTGTCCATCACCCAGCCATGACGCTCGCGGGCGTCGGCCCGCACCCGTGCCACCTCGTCGATGACGTCGGCCAGCCGACCGCGGACCAACAGCTCGTCGGCCGACCCCAGGTAGGCGCCCCAGAGCAGCTCGAGGTCCGGGTACCGGTCGACGAGCCCTCGGCAGGCGAGGTGGCCGTCGAGCATGACGACGACGTCGCCGAGCCGCGGGTCGTACTCGTCGGCCAGCCGGCGGCCCGTCGTCACGTGGATGGGCGCGCCGATCCGGTTGAGCGGCACGCGGTGCCGGGCGGCGAGCAGCTGCGGCGCGCTGATGCCGGGGATGACGTCGTGCTCGACGTCGAGCCTCCCGGTCAGCGCGTCGACGATGCGGATCGTCGAGTCGTAGAACGCCGGGTCGCCCCAGACGAGGAAGCCGACCGTCTCCTCGTGCGGCTCGAGCGTCGCGATGACGTCGGCGTAGGCGTCCACGCGCGCTGCGTGCCAGTCGCGCACACCTCGGCCGTATGCCGCTGGGCTCCGTTCCGCGTCTGGTCCCCTTTCCGGGTCGGTGACCTCCACGACGCGGTAGGTGCGGTCGGCGGGGATGGCGGCGTCACAGACCGCCTGCCGGGCTGCGAGCAGGTCGGCGGATCGTTCGCCCTTGTCGGCGACGAGGAAGACGTCGACGGTGGCCAGGGCGTCGACGGCCTCGCCGGTGAGGTGCCGCGGGTCGCCCATGCCGATGCCGATGATCCGAATCCGCTTGATCACGAGCGAGCTCCGACGCGGGTCATGGCGAGCAGGCCGTCGATGTCCACGTGCTCCTCGAGAGCATCGGCGAGGGTCTCGAGCATCCGCTCGCGTCGGTCCGTGAAGCTCGGCGCGCCGGGCTCCGGCAGCCAGAGCGACCCTGCAGCCCGGGCGACCTCGGCGAGCCAGGCCCGCCGGAACGCATCGCTCTCGAAGGCGCCGTGCCACATGGTGCCCCACACCTGACCGGCCCTCCAGCCGTCGAGGAACGGCTCCGCCGCAGGGGTGGCTCGGTCGACGCAGGGGTGGGCGATGCCGTGGTGGATCTCGTACGCCCCCTCAACGGGGTGGTCGCGCCAGGTGCCGCTGGGCCGGGCCAGGACCTTCTCGGCCGCGAACTCGACCCGGGTCGGCAGCAGCCCGAGCCCGGGGACGATTCCGACCTCGCCCTCGACGTCGTCCTCGATCTCGTCGGCGAGCATCTGGTAGCCGCCGCACACGCCGAGCACGGGTCGCCCCGCGGCGGCTCTTCGCACCACGACGTCGGCCAGGCCGTTGTCCCGTAGCCAGGCGAGGTCCCCTGCGGTCGAGCGGGACCCGGGCAGGACGAGCAGGTCGGCGGCGTCGCACACGGCAGGGTCGATGGTGACGAGGACGTCGACGCCGGGCTCGGCGGCGAGCGCGTCGACGTCGGTCGCGTTGGAGATGCGCGGCAGCCGGACGACGGCGACGCGCAGCCGCTCCCGGGCCGTCGCTGAGAGCGACGTCGACGCGCGCCAGTGGCCGACCTGGAGAGTGTCCTCGCTGTCGAGCCACACGTCGAGCAGCCACGGGATGACCCCGTGGAAGGGCACTCCGGTGCGCCGGGTGATCTCGTGCAGACCGGGCTCGAGGACCGACACGTCCCCGCGGAACTTGTTGATGACGAAGGACTTCAGCAGCTCGCGGTCGCCCTCGTCGAGCAGCGCCCACGTCCCGTAGAGCGAGGCGAGGATCCCGCCTCGGTCGATGTCGCCGACGACGACGACGGGCAGGCCGAACTCGCGGGCGAGTCCGAGGTTGACGTAGTCGCCGACCCGGAGGTTGATCTCGGCGGGTGACCCGGCGCCTTCGCACACGACGAGCTCGTACTCGTCTGAGAGCTCCCGGTAGGCGGCGAACGCGGCGTCGCGCAGGTGAGCGCGCCCAGCGGCATACTGACCGGCCTCGAGGGTCCCCGCGGGCTGCCCGCGGACGACGATGAAGGAGCGGCGGTCGGTCCCGGGTTTGAGCAGGACCGGGTTCATCGCCGTGGTCGGCTCGACGCGGGCCGCGAGCGCCTGGACGTACTGGGCCCGCCCGATCTCGCCGTCGACGCACACCATGGAGTTGTTGGACATGTTCTGGGCCTTGAACGGCGCGACGCGGATGCCGCGGCGCGCCAGCGCGCGGCACAGCCCGGCGACGACGACGGACTTGCCGGCGTCGGACGAGGTGCCCGCGACGAGGATCCCGGACGCCGTCACGACCGACTACCTGATTGACTGCCCGCCATGCGGATCCTCCTTCTCGGTGGCACGGGTGAGGCCCGTGCGCTCGCCGCCGTGCTCGTGGACCGTGGCCACGACGTGGTGTCGAGCCTCGCGGGCCGGGTGAGCCGGCCGGCCCTGCCCGTGGGCAGGGTGCGGACGGGTGGCTTCGGTGGCGTCGACGGACTCGTCGCCCACCTGAGTCACCATGCCGTGCGAGCGGTGGTCGACGCGACCCACCCGTTCGCTGCACAGATCTCCGCCAACGCGGCAGAGGCCTGCGCGCTGACCGGTGTCCCCCTCGTGCGGCTGCAGCGGGCCGGCTGGGAGCGTCACGCCGACGCTGGGCGGTTCCACTGGGTGGCCGACGTGGAGGTGGCCCGAGTCGCAGCCGAGGGGCTGGGGGTGCGGCCGTTCGTGACGACCGGTCGTCAGCAGCTCGAGGTCTTCGCCGGGTGGGACGACCGCTACGTCCTCGCGAGGGTGGTGGACCCGCCGCACTGGCCGGTCCCGGCGTCGTGGGAGCTGCTCCAGGCGCGCGGTCCCTACACGTATGCCGCCGAGCGGGCGCTCATGGAGGACCGTCGGGTCGACGTGCTGCTGACGAAAGACTCGGGGGGTGCGCTGACCGAGGCCAAGCTCGAGGCCGCGGCTCGCCTGTGCGTTCCGGTGGTCGTGGTGCGCCGCCCTCCGCTGCCCGACGGGGTGGTGGTCGTCGAGGAGCCGGCCGCCGCGGCTCGGTGGGTGGAGTCGCTCGGCTGAGGCGGTCGGCTCGTTCACGCGAGCACGTCGAGTGCGGCGACGGCGCCGATGACGGCCACGGCGGGGGCGCCGATGCGTTCGTGGGCAGCGGTCTCGGCGATGGTGTCGAGGGTCGCCCGGACCGTGCGCATGCTCGCCATCCCGGCGTCGGCGACGACGGCTGCCGGCGTGTCGGCAGCGAGGCCCTGCGCCATGAGCTCGGCCGTGATGGCGGCGAGCGTGGCCACGCCCATGAGGACGACGAGCGTGGTGCCACTGCGGGCGAGGGCTCCCCACTCGACGGTGCTGCGCGGGTCACCGGGTGGGACGTGGCCGCTGACGACGCTGAAGCCCTGGACGAGGTCGCGGTGGGTGACCGGGATGCCGGCGAGAGCCGGGGCGGCGATGCTCGACGAGATCCCGGGGACGACGGTGACCGGGATGCCCGCGTCCCGGCAGGCCTGGGCCTCCTCGCCGCCGCGACCGAAGACGAAACCGTCGCCGCCTTTGAGCCGCACGACGATCCGCCCACGCCGGGCGTGCTCGAGGAGGATGGCGTTGATGCGTTCCTGGGGCGTGAACTCGCCGCGCGGGATCTTGCCGACGTCGATGATCTCGGCGTCCGCCCGGGCGTGGGAGAGGGCGGCGAGCGGCGCGAGCCGGTCGTGGACGACGACATCGGCGGCGCGGATGGCGTCCAGCCCTTGGAGAGTGAGCAGGCCGGGGTCGCTCGGCCCGCCGCCCACGAGCACCACCTCGCCGGCGCCGATGCCCGCTCGGGGCGGGGTGGCGGTCGCGCCGCGCATGACGACGTCGTATGCCGTGTGCTCGGCTTCCGCGCAGAGCTCGATGAGTCCCCGGTCGGCGAGGTCACGAACGGACGTGGGTGGCTCGGCGCTCTCGACGGTGACCGTGGCCCCGTCGTGGAGCAGTGCGTGGATGGTCGAGATGGTGTCGGTTCCGATGCGGGTGAGGAGAACCGATCGTCCGGTGAACGAGAGGTCAAGAGGCACGACGGCTCCTTCGGAGGTCGGTCAGGGCACTGGCGAGCGCGGCGCTGACGTCGGGGGTCCGCACGGCGACGCGGATCCAGGTGGGGCCGAGGCCGGGGAAGGTCTCGCCGCGTCGGACGGCGAGCCCGCGCGAGGCGAGATTCTCGCGGATCGAGCCGGGGCCGAGGCTTGAGGTGTCGACGAGCACGAAGGGGGCTGCCGAGTCGGCGAGCACGGTGAGACCCGCGACGGTCAGCGCGTCGACGAGGACGGCGCGGTGCTCGGCGATGAGCCGGGCCTCGGCGCCGGCCTCCGCGACGGCCCGCGACGAGCTGCAGGCCACCATGGCCGCGAGGGCCGGGGAGGAGACGGACCACGGTGGCTGGACGGCCGCCAGCCGGGCGATGAGCTCCGGGTCCCCGACGACGTAGCCGGCCCGGAGGCCCGCGAGGCCCCAGGTCTTCGTCAGTGACCGCAGCACCAGCATCCCGCGCAGGTCCGTTCCGGGGTGCAGGAGCGACTCCGGCTCTCCCGGCACGGCGTCCATGAAGGCCTCGTCGACGACGAGGACCCGTCCGTCACCGCACAGGGCCCGCAGGGCCGCGGCGGCGTGGAGGACCCCGGTGGGGTTGGTCGGGTTGCCGACGACGACCAGGTCCGGGTCACCGGGGACGGCGGCAGGGTCGAGTCGGAAACCGTGCTCGGCGGTCAGCAGGTGCCGCTCGACGGGACGCCCCGCGGCGCGGAGGGCAGCCTCCGGCTCCGTGAACTGAGGATGGACGACGAGGGCTCGACGCGGGTCGAGGCCCCGGGCGATGAGGGTGAAGGCCTCGGCGCCGCCCGATGTCGGCAGCACGCACCCCTCGTCGACGCCGTGCCGGGCGGCGATCGCCTCTCTCGCCGCGCTCGTGGCCGGGTAGGTGCCGAGGCCCTCGATGGTGCGGCCGATGACGTCGGCGAGCCACGGGGGTGGGCCGGGTCGGCGGACGTTGACGGCGAGGTCGACGAGCCCCGGCCGCACGTCCCGGTCCCCGTGGTGCAGCAGGTCGGTCCCCTGGTCACCCGGCGTGGGCGACACGGGCAGGAACTGCGCACTCGACGAGGGCGGGACAGGCACGAACTGCGCGCTCGACGCGGGGGAGGAGGCGGCGAAGGCGTGGACCGCCTCGGCGAACCTCCGGGCCAGGGCCGGGTGGCCCGCCCAGTGGGTGTGGAGGTAGGACGCGTGCACGGTCGGGACGCCTGAGCCGACCGGGTCGAGGGAGATGCCGTCCGGGCGTCCGTCGAGCAGCCACGCAGCCTCCGGGCTGCCGGTCCACTCGACCGTGGTGCGGTGGAACTCGTGCCCGGTGACGCGGGTCCCGACGCGGCCCATCAGTGAGGGGGCCGGGACGACGGCCGTGCGGTAGCCGAGGGTCAGCCTCGGGCCCATCGTCGCCCGGCCCGGCACGGCGCCGACCATGGGGTGCCCGTCGACCGAGGCGCACAGGTAGAGCAGCCCGGCGCACTCGGCCACCGTCGGCAGCCCCGCTCCGACGGCCCCGCGGATCGCCTCGCGCAGGGCCGAGTTGCCCGAGAGCTCAGCGGCGTGGACCTCCGGGAAGCCGCCGCCGAGGTAGAGCCCTGCCGTGCCGTCGGGCAGCGAGGTGGAGCGCAACGGGTCGAAGACGACGGGAGCGAGCCCAGCGGCATACAGCAGCTCTTCGGTCTCGGGGTAGCGGAATGTGAACGCCCGCCCGCCCGCGATGGCGACGACGGGACGCCGGCCCGCGACGGCCCGACTCCCGACGGCCGCGGCGGGGTCCCACGGCGCCGCGGTGAGAGGAGGCGCGGTGTGGGCGATCCGCAGGAGGGCGGGCAGGTCGACGTGGTCGGCGACCCGCTGTGCGAGGTGGTCGACGAGGGTGGCTGAGCCGTCGAGCTCTGCCGCGGGCACCAGGCCGAGGTGGCGCGACGGTGCCTCGACGCCGGCATCGCGCGGGATCAGGCCCAGGACGGGCACGCCCGTCGCCTCGACCGCCTGACGGACCTCGCGGACGTGCCGCTCGGACGCGGCCTTGTTGAGGACGACGCCGCTGATCCGGGTGTCCGGGTCGAACGTCGCCAGGCCGTGCACGATGGCGCCCGCGGTCCGCGACGTGTGGCTGATGTCGAGGACGAGGACGACCGGGCTGCGCGTGAGCGCCGCGACGTGCGCCGTCGAGGCAAGGCCCTCCGTGCCGATCCGCCCGTCGAACAGGCCCATGACGCCCTCGATGACAGCGACGTCGCTCGGGCCGCCCGCAGCGGCGCCGTGGAGCAGGAGGGGCTCGACGAGGTCCTCCCCGCAGAGGAACGGGTCGAGGTTGCGGCCCGGCCGGCCCGTGGCGAGCGCGTGGAAGCCGGGGTCGATGTAGTCGGGCCCGACCTTGAAGCCGGCCACGTCGAGCCCCTCGCGGCGCAGGGCCGCCATGATGCCGGTGGCCACCGTCGTCTTGCCGTGGCCGGAGGCGGGCGCCGCGACGACGAACCGCGGCAGCACCGTGGCCGAGCGGCCGGTCACCACTCGATCCCGCGCTGGCCCTTCTGGCCGTCGTCGAAGGGATGCTTGACCTTGGTCATGTGCGTGACGAGGTCGGCGAGGTCGAGGACCGGCTCGGGGCAGCGGCGCCCCGTGATGACGACGTGCTGCCGGCCCGGGCGTCCGGCCAGGGTCCTCACGACGTCGTCGACATCGACCCAACCCCAGGTCAGGGGGTAGGTGAACTCGTCCAGGACGTAGAGGCCGTGCGTCTGTGCCTGGAGGCGCCGCTTGACCTCGGCCCAGCCCTCCGCGGCCGCGGCGGCGTGGTCCTCCTCGGTGCCCTCCTTGCGGGCCCACGACCAGCCCGAGCCCATCTTGTGCCATTCCATCGGCCCGCCCCGGCCGGTCTCCCGGTGGAGCTCGCCGAGCGTCTCGACGGCCGTCTGCTCGCCGATGCGCCACTTGGCGCTCTTGACGAACTGGAACACCCCGACCGACCAGCCCTGGTTCCAGCCGCGCAACGCGAGGCCGAAGGCGGCCGTCGACTTCCCCTTGCCCTCGCCGGTGTGGACCATGACGAGGGGGCGGTTGCGGCGCTGACGCGTCGTCAGGCCGTCGTCGGGAACGTGTGTGGGTTGGCCCTTCATCAGGCGACCAGTCCTCTCGTCCTGACCGGGTCGGCGTGGTGTCCACGGACGACCCCGGTGATCGTGTCGGCAGCGACCTCGCCGACGGGCAGGTGCTCGGCGCCGAGCCAGGTCGCGAGCTTGGCGGCGAGCCCGAGCCGGAAGCGGCCGGTCTCGCAGTCGACGACGACGGCGTCGACCTGCTCCTCGCGCAGCCGCGTCGCCACGGTGACCGCGCGGGAGAGCGCGTCCGGACCGGCGGTGGCCCGGCCGTCGGTGACGACGACGAGGAGGGGGCGTCGCCGCGGGTCGCGGATCCGCTCGACCCGCAGCGCGTCGTAGGCCGTCAGCAGACCCTCGGCGAGGGGGGTACGACCCCCGTGGGCGAGGTCCTCGAGCCGGCGGGCCGCGACGTCGACCGAGGAGGTCGGTGGCAGGACCAGCTCCGCGCCGGTGCCACGGAAGGTGACGAGCCCGACCTTGTCGCGCCGCTGGTATGCGTCGAGGAGGAGCGAGAGCACTGCCGTCTTGACCTCCTCCATCCGGCGCCGAGCTGCCATCGACCCGGACGCGTCGACGCAGAGGAGGACGAGGTTCGACTCGCGGCCCTGCCGGACCGGTCGGCGCAGGTCGCTCGGGTCGAGCCGGAGGGGGCCGTCGGTGCGGCCACGGCGTTGCTGGTGCAGGGCGGCGGCGCGGATCGTGGCGGGGAGGTGGAGGCCTCGCGGAGCAGGCCCGGCGGTGCGGCCGTGGCCCGACGCGGTCGTGGCCCCGATGGAGTGGCCGGTCGAGGTGATGGCCCTGCTGCGACGCCCGGACTCGCCGCGGCCGAGGCCCCGCACCGTGAGCACGCGCGCGCGGTAGGGGCGCCCCGCGGCGGCGGTCCCGGAGTCGGCTGGTCTGCCGTCCGGCGTCAGCGGCGCGTCGCTGTCGGCGGCGGGGTCGGCTCGGTGTGGATCGGACGGAAGCGAGTCGGCTGCCCGCTCAGGTGAGGGATCACCCGGCGGATCACCGCGGTGTTCGTTTGTCGCGTTGTCGAGGGCATCGCCCGGACCGCCGTCCGGGTCGTGGGGGCCGTGGGGGTCGTGGGGGCCGTGGGGGTCGTGGGAGCCGTCGGATCCATCACCGGGCTCGTCCGGTGCCTGGTCGGGCGGGCCGTCCGGCGGGTCCTCGCCGAGGATCCGGTCGAGCAGGTCCTCGTCGAGACCGGGCGCGTCGAACGGGTTGCGGCGGCGACGGTGCGGCAGCGCGAGGCGGGCGGCGGCGCGGATGTCGGCGCGGGTCACGTGGCGACGCCCCGACCAGGCAGCGTGTGCCATCGCGGAGCGAGCGGTGACGATGTCGGCGCGCAGGCCGTCGACTTCGAACGCGGCGCAGACCTCGGCGATGAGGATGAGCATGGGATCGGGGAGCGTGACGTCGGCCAGCCGGGAGCGGGCCTCGGCGATCCGCTCGCGGAGGCTGTCCTCGTCGGCGGCGAACCGGGTCCCGAACGCGGCCGGGTCGGCGTCATGGGCCAGGCGGCGGCGGACCACCTCCGCGCGGGCGGCCGGCTCCCGGGGCGCGGCGACCTCGACGGCGAGGCCGAAGCGGTCGAGCAGCTGCGGCCGCAGCTCCCCCTCCTCCGGGTTCATCGTGCCGACGAGGACGATCCGGGCCTGGTGCGAGACGGACACGCCGTCGCGCTCGACGGTGCAGCGGCCCATCGCGGCGGCATCGAGGAGGACGTCGACGAGGTGGTCCTGCAGGAGGTTGACCTCGTCGACGTAGAGGATCCCGCGGTTGGCCGCGGCGAGCAGTCCCGGCTCGAAGGCGGCCACTCCGTGGCCGAGGGCCTGCTTCAGGTCGAGCGATCCGATGACGCGGTCCTCCGTGGCGCCGACCGGCAGCTCGACGAGACGGGCGGGCCGGGTCGCGGGCGCCGCGTCCGAGCCGTGGGGTCCGTCCGGGCAGGCAGGGTCGGGGCCGCCGGGGTCGCATCCGAAGCGGCACCCGCCGACGACCGCCTGCTCGGGCAGCACGCCGGCGAGTCCACGCACAGCGGTCGACTTGGCCGTGCCCTTCTCACCCCGGACGAGGACGCCGCCGACGCCGGGGGAGACGGCCGTGAGGACGAGCGCGAGGGCCAGGTCGTCGGAGCCGACGATGGCCGAGAACGGGTAGACGTGCACGACGAGCCTCCTGCGGGTGCCTCGCCCGCGTGGTTGACCGGACCGGACCCGGCGGGCACGGCCGGCGTGGGGAGATGTCCTGGCTTCCCCCCGACCAGCAGGTCGGGGTGGTTCACAGTGGCGGGACCGCTCCGGACTCGCACCGGATTCCTCTCCTCACGCCGGGACGCAGTCTGGCAGAACCCGGGGGCTCGGGTGTAGCCGGTCCGCGGCTCGGCGCTAGGGTCAGCGCCGTGATCGAGGTCGTCGGTGTCGCAGCACAGGGTCTGGCGTCGCTGACGCCCGAGGCGCGGGCGGTGCTCGACGGTGCCGAAGTGGTTCTCGGCGGGGCCCGCCACCTCGAGATGCTCGATCAGCGTCCCGGGCGGGAGCTCATCCCGTGGCCGTCGCCGCTCAGGGCGAACCTGCCCGCAGTGCTCGCCATGGTCGCCGGCCGCCGGATCGTCGTCCTCGCAAGCGGCGACCCCCTCGTCTCCGGCGTTGGCGCCACCCTCGTCGACCTCCTCGGGCCGGACGCGGTCACGATCCGTCCCGCCGTCTCGTCAGTGTCCCTTGCGAGGGCCGAGATGCGCTGGGGCGCAGAGGACTCCGACGTCATCACGCTGGTCGGCCGGCGTTTCGACCGCCTTCGTCGCGACCTGTCCCCCCGGGCCCGGCTGATCTTCCTCACCCACGGCGACGACGCACCTGCCCGCATCGCGACCCTGCTCACCGAGGAGGGATACGGCGCGAGCCGTCTCACCGTTCTCGGGGACCTCGGCACCCCAGCACAGTCGCGCACCGAGGGCATCGCGCGGTCATGGGACCACGGCGCGGTGCCCCGCCTCCACCTCGTCTGCGTCGAGTGCATCGCGGACGCGGGCTCGACCTCACGGTCCCTGACCCCCGGGCTGGACGACGCCGCCTTCGACAACGACGGACAGCTGACCAAGCGGATCGTCCGCGCCGCCGCGCTCGCGCACCTCGCGCCCCAGCCCGGCGACGTCATGTGGGACCTCGGCGCGGGCGCGGGTTCGGTCGGAATCGAGTTCGCCCGCAGGCATCCCCGGATCCGCGTCCACGCCGTCGAGCGGGATCCGCAGCGCGCCGCCCGGATCCGGCGCAACGCGGACCGGCTCGGCGTGCCGACCTTGGAGGTGGTCGTCGCCAGCGCCGGTGACGCCAGCGGGATCCTGCCGCCACCCGACGCCGTGTTCATCGGCGGCGGCGCGAGCGGCTCCCTCATCAGAGCGGCGTGGTCGGTCCTGCGACCCGGAGGGCGCATGGTCGTGCACGGAGTCACCGTCGAGACGGAGATGACCCTGCTCGCCGCCTACCGCCTGCACGGAGGTGTCGTGAGCCGCATCGCCGTCGAGGACCTCGAGCCGATCGGCTCCTTCACCGGCTGGAAGCCGTCCCGCACGATCACCCAGTGGGCCGCCACCAAGCCGCGCCCGCACCCGATTCCCGAAACCGAGCCGGAGACCACGTGACCGTCCACTTCATCGGTGCCGGACCGGGCGCCGCCGACCTGCTCACCCTGCGCGCCGTCCGGCTGCTGGCGGAGTCGCCGGTCTGCCTGTACGCCGGGACGTACATCGGCCCCGAGGTCCTCTCGCACTGCCCCGACGGGGCGACGCTCATCGACACCGCGCAGCTTCACCTCGACGACATCATCGGCCACTGCGTGGCGGCCCACGAGCGCGGGGAAGACGTGGCCCGGCTCTGTTCCGGCGATCCGTCCCTCTACTCGGCGGTCGCCGAGCAGACCCGTCGCCTCGACCACGCGGGCGTGCCGTGGGACGTGACGCCCGGGGTGCCGGCGTATGCAGCCGCGGCGGCGCTCATCGGCCGCGAGCTCACCGTGCCCGAGCTCGCCCAGACCGTCGTCCTGACCCGCGCCCAACGCGAGTCGACGAAGATGCCGGAGACCGAGTCGCTCGCCCACTTCGCGCGGTCCCGAGCGACGCTGGTCCTCCATCTGGCGATCCGGCGGAGCCGTGAGCTCGCAGCGTCACTCGTGGGCGACTACGGTCCCGACTGCCCCGTCGTCGTCGTCGCCAACGCCGAGCAGCCCGACCAGCAGATCCTGCGGGGCACTCTCGCAGACATCGGCGAGCAGGTGGAGAGAGCCGGGCTGCGGCAGGCCGCGGTCATCCTGGTCGGCTGGGCGCTCGCCCCCGGAGAGTTCGTCGAGTCGCACCTCTACGGCACACGGGTGCGACGACCCGTGGGGTGACCGGCTCCCGGGTGTCGTGCACCGTCGTGCCATACTCGCCGCACCCAACTGTGCCAGCGCACGGAACCCGGTGTGAGTCCGGGACGGTCGCGCCACTGTGACCGGTCGCCACGTGCGACCGGGAGTCAGATACGAGCCTGGCACGGCTGTTCCAGTGGACGCGTCATCCAGGAGTGAACTGTGCACATCGCTGAAGGCTTCCTGCCGCCCTTGCATGCGGCGGGGTGGACCCTCGCCGCAGCCCCCTTCGTCGTCCACGGCGGCCGCGCCGTCGTCAGGGAGCGTCGCGAACGTCCGGAGACGACGCTGCTCCTCGGTGCCGCAGGCGCCTTCACCTTCCTCCTCTCGGCGATCAAGCTGCCGTCGATCACCGGCTCGTCGAGCCACCCGACCGGCGTCGGCCTGGGCGCGATCCTCTTCCGCCCCCCGGTCATGGCGTTCCTGTCCACGGTCGTGCTCTTCTTCCAGGCCCTCCTGCTGGCCCACGGGGGCATCACGACCCTCGGTGCCAACGTCTTCTCCATGGGCGTGGCCGGCCCGTGGACGGCGTACGCCGTGTGGTGCGCCCTGCGCCGGGTCAACCGGGCCGTCGGGGTGTTCGCGGCCGTCGCGCTGGCCGACCTTGCCACGTATGCCGTCACGTCGGCGCAGCTCGCGCTCGCCTTCCCGGACCCGGGCACGGGATTCGCGGGCGCGCTGGTCAAGTTCCTCGGGGTGTTCGCCGTCACCCAGGTGCCGCTCGCGGTCGCCGAGGGTCTGCTCGCGGTGCTCGTGCTGCGACTCCTGGGGGAGGTGGCCCGGCCCGAGCTCGAGCGGCTCGGGGTCCTGCCCGGCACGGCGACGGTGGTCGCGGAGTCAGCCCGATGAGTCGTCGAGTGACCAACGTCCTGCTCGGACTCGCCGTCGTCAGCGTCATCGGCGTCGCCTTCGCCATCGGTGGCCTGCGGGAACCCGTGGGGGACGAGCCCTTCGGCGGGTCCGATGCCCAGGCGATGGCCCTCGTCGAGTCCGCCCACCCTGACTACGAGGCGTGGGTCGAGCCGTTCTTCAGGCCGGGGTCCAGCCAGATCGAGTCCGGCCTCTTCGCCCTTCAGGCAGGCATCGGCGGGATCGCCATCGGCTACGTCGTGGGACGCCTGCACGAGCGCCGTCGCGTGACCACGACAGGTCGGACCGAACCCGGACCGCGGACGGCGCAGACGTGAGGGGCGGCTTCCCACTCGACGACGCAGCGTGGAGCTCCCCGTGGCGGCACCGAGCAGTCGGGGACAAGCTCGTGCTCTCCGGAGGCCTGCTCGTCACCGGCCTCGTGCTCCCGGTCTGGCCCGCTGCGGTCCTCGTGGCCGGCGTCGCCCTCGTGGCACTGCTCGGCCCAGCTCGAGTTCCCGGGGCGGTTCTCGCGCGCACTGTGGCTGCGCCGTTCGTGTTCATCGGGATCGGCGCGATCTCCGTCCTGGTCAGCCTCCGGTGGCAGGGTGGGCTGTCGCTCGCGGTGACCGACGGGACCCGACAGTCGGCGCTCGCAGTGCTCGGACACGGGACCGCCGGCACGCTCGCCGTCCTCCTCGTCGCCGCGACGACGCCGATGGCCGACCTCCTCGGAGGACTTCGACGGCTCCGCGTGCCGGAGGCCTGCGTCGATGTCGCCGGGCTCGTCTACCGGCTGGTGCTCGTGCTGTTCTCGACCCTGGTGCAGATGAGCGAGGCCCAGGCCGCCCGACTGGGCTACCGCGACCGGCGCGCCACGCTGCGCAGCGCCGCAGCCTTGAGCGTCGGTCTGCTCATCCGGTCATGGGAGCGGGCCCGACGTCTCGAGGAGGGGCTTGCCGGACGGGGGTACACCGGCAGCCTTCCCTCGCTGGAGCCGCCGCGCCGCACCTCCCTGCCGTTCGTGCTGACCAGCCTGGCGGTGCTCGGAGCGCTCGTCACCACCTCGCTCCTGGTGGGGGGTGACCTGAGTTGGGCCACCTCAGCCTGAGGGCCAGGAGGATCAGCGTGTCGTACGACGGTCGGGCCGTGCTGCACCGCGCATCCCTGGACGTGGAGCCCGGGTCCCGGGTGGCCGTCCTCGGGGCCAACGGCTCCGGCAAGACGACTCTGCTTCGTGTCCTCTCCGGGGCGCTGCGCCCCGAGGAAGGGGATGTCCTCGTCGGCTCACAGCCCCTGAGGCACAGCAGGGCCGGCCTTGCAGCACACCGTCAGCAGGTCCAGCTCGTCCTGCAGGACCCGGACGACCAGCTCTTCGCCGCCGATGTCGCCCGGGACGTGTCGTTCGGGCCCCTCAACCTGCGCCTGCCCGAGGCGGAGGTGCGGTCCCGTGTCTCGGAGGCGCTCGACCTCCTTGGCCTACGCGACCTCGCCGACCGGGCCACCCACCAGCTCTCCTTCGGTCAGCGCAAACGCGTGGCCATCGCCGGCGCCCTCGCGATGCGTCCCTGTCTCCTGCTCCTCGACGAGCCGACCGCTGGTCTCGACCCCACCGGGGTGGACGAGATGCTCACTGCCCTCGGGCGGCTCGAGTCACACGGGACCACCGTCGTGCTCTCGACCCATGACGTCGACCTCGCGCTCGCCTGGTCCACCGCCGTGGCGGTCGTCGAGGAAGGCCGCGTGCACCAGGGCGAGCCGGCCCAGCTCCTCAGCGACCCGGACCTGCTGGCCCGCGCCAGACTGCGCAGGCCCTGGGTCCTCGAGCTCGCCGAGCGACTCGGCGCCGTGCGGGCGGACGAGTCGCGTCCGAAGGACCTCGAGTCCCTCGTGGCTGCGCTCACCCGGTGAGCCGGGGGAGCGCAGCACGAGGTGCCGACCCGACGATGACGGCCACCAGGTCGCGCGGCCGGGTCAGACCGCACCGGGAGGACGACCGTCAGAAGCTGCAGTTGCCCGGGTCCGCGGCGTCGATGCGTACCGCCTCGCCGACCGGGACGTCGAGGTAGGTGACCGCGATCTCCAGCGTGACGTCCGAGCTCACGTTGCGACCCAGGTGGACGTGCCCGTAGCCGGGGTCGACGTAGACCTCGCCCGCCGTGTAGTCGTGGCCCGTGCAGGA
Source organism: Intrasporangium sp. DVR (assembly GCF_040365325.1). Classification (NCBI taxonomy): domain Bacteria; kingdom Bacillati; phylum Actinomycetota; class Actinomycetes; order Micrococcales; family Intrasporangiaceae; genus Intrasporangium; species Intrasporangium sp. DVR. The sequence continues at coordinate 235,583 of NZ_BAABZW010000003.1, forward strand.
CTCGTCGTCGCTCTCGTAGATGGTCAGGGTCCCGGCCTTGACCACTGCGACGGCGATGCCGGGGTGCGTGTGCCAGCCGGTGTGGCCACCCGGGGCGATGGTGAGGTTCTGCACGACGACGTCGTACGGCGCGTTCCCGCGCGTCTTGACCTTCTCCACCGCGGTCCCTCGAGCGACGACGGTCCCCGAGACTCCGGAGCCCGGTGTCGCGGACGCCGGCAGCGCCAGGGCCAGCATGGCCCCCGCCGCGATCACTGCAACCGTCTTCTTGTTCATGGCCTCAGCCTTTCGCCCAAGTGCTGTGCCGACGGCTGCAGCACGGGTCGGCCCAGCCCGGACCTGTATCGGCACGCAAGAAGGGTAGAACCCAGAGGTGTGACCCACGTCACGTTTTCGCCAAACCCGCGCCGCCCGACGCCCGGTTTGAGGTAAAGGAGCCGGCAATGTCCCGGCGCGTCTACCTCAACCCGGGGGGGTGCTCACTCGACGATGACGACCACGAGGTTGCGCGGTCCGTGGACCCCCTCCACTCGATTGAGCTCGATGTCGCTCGTGGCGCTGGGCCCGCTGATCCACGTGAGCGGCTGAGCGGCCCCGGCCTCGGGCCGGAGCCGTGCCACCGCGTCGGGCACATCCGGCACGACCTGCTCCTCGCGGATGACGCAGACGTGGGTGTCCGGCACGAGGGTGAGCTCGCGCCGGCCCTGGTCCGGGCCGTGGTCGAGGATGATGGTGCCGGTCACGGCGATCCCGACCTTGGCGGCGGTGACGACCGCGTCGACGGCGTCGAGCTGGGCGTGGCTCGTCGCATCTGCCTCGGGCAGCACGGTGATCGCCGCATCCAGGCCCGCTGTCCAGGCGGGGTCCAGACCACTCGGCACGACGACCGAGCGGCAGCCCAGCTGGGCCAGGGCGTCGGCGACGGTGGCAGGCACGTCAGCGGTCGCCACCCGGACGACGGTCGCCCGGTAGTCCGCCACCCTCTCGGCGAAGAGCTCCAGCGCCTCGGCGTCACTGCGGTCGTGCACCGTCCGAGCCGGCGTGACCGGACGCTGGCCCGCCGGGGTCGTCACGTCGGCGACCGCATCTCGCACCCGCTGGAGGATCTCTGCTCGCGCGCTCATCGTCCTTCTCCCTTCCCCCGCTCGCGGGTCCACCACTGGCGGAACGTCTCCTTCGGCGGTGACGGCACGTCGCGGGCGTTCGCCCAGGCACCGAGCCCGGGCACCGAGCGCAGCGTCCGCCCACCGAGAACCTTCCCGGCGGTCGTCGCCGCGCGCTGGGCCCCGGCGAGCCGGCGCGGGTCGGACAGCACCCAGGCCGCGGCCTTCATCGCCGCGGACTCCGGTGTGCGCCCTGCCTCGTCGACGACCCTGCCGCGCAGCTCGACGAGCAGCTCCGGGATGTTGATGCGCACCGGGCAGGCGTCGAAGCAGGCGCCGCAGAGGCTCGAGGCGTAGGGCAGCGACTTGTCGATGTCGCTCGCGGTGCCGCGGAGCTGCGGGTTGAGGACCGCGCCGATCGGGCCCGGATAGACCGAGCCGTACGCGTGTCCTCCCGTCCGCTCGTAGACCGGGCAGACGTTGAGGCAGGCCGAGCAGCGGATGCACCGGAGGGCCTGTCGCCCGAGCCGGTCGCCGAGGACGTGGCTGCGGCCGTTGTCGAGCAGCACGACGTGGACCTCCTGCGGCCCGTCGCCCTCGTGGACGCCACTCCACATCGTCGTGTACGGGTTCATCCGCTCGCCGGTGCTCGACCGGGGGAGCAGCTGGAGCATCGGCCCGAGGTCCTCCCAGGTCGGCAGCACCTTCTCGATGCCGACGACGGAGATGAGCGTCTCGGGCAGCGTCAGGCACATCCGGCCGTTGCCCTCGGACTCGACGACGACGAGTGTCCCCGTGTCGGCGATGGCGAAGTTGGCTCCGGAGATGCCGACCTTGGCCCGGAGGAACTTCTCCCTGAGGTGCAGCCGCGCTGCCTCCGCCAGCCGGGGCGGGTCGTCGGTGAGGTCGGTCGGGGCGGGGCGGCCGACCAGCCCCATCTCGCGGAGGAAGATCTCGCGGATCTCGCTGCGGTTGCGGTGGATCGCGGGCACGAGGATGTGGCTGGGCCGGTCGTGGCCGAGCTGCACGATGAGCTCGGCGAGGTCGGTCTCCCAGGCGTTGATGCCCGCCGCCTCGAGGGCCTCGTTGAGCTCGATCTCCTGGGTCACCATCGACTTGACCTTGACGACCTCGTCGACCTGCTTGGCCTGGACGATGTCGAGGACGATCCGGTTGGCCTCCTCGGCGTCGCGCGCCCAGTGGACGGTGGCGCCGTTGGCGGTGAGGCTGGCCTCGAGCTGCTCGAGGTAGTCGCCGAGGTGGTGCAGCGCCTCGTCCTTGAGGTCGGCGCCGGCGACCCGCAGGGCCTCCCAGTCGTCGATCTCGCGGACGACGTTGCCGCGCTTGGTGCGGATCGTGTGCGTCGCGTGCCGCAGGTTCTTGCGTTGCTGGGCGTTGGCCAGTTCCACGCGGGCCGCCTTGGGGAACTTCGGCATCCCGACGAAGGTCGGCGAGGTCTCCTGCAGGGGGGCGTATGCCGCTGGGCTCGCTCCCGCGGGACCGCTCGGTTGGGTCGTCATGCCGGGTCTCCTTCGGTCGAGGCGAGGATCTCGGCCAGGTGCATGGTGCGCACCCCGGAGCGCTGGCGACCGAGGATCCCGCCGATGTGAGCGAGGCACGAGTTGTCGCCGGCGACGACGACCTCGGCACCTGTGTCCTGGACGTTGCGCGCCTTGTCCGAGCCCATGGCGATCGAGACGTCAGGGTTCTTGACCGCGAAGGTGCCGCCGAAGCCGCAGCACTCCTCGGCTCCCGGCAGCTCCACGAGGTCGATTCCCCGGACGGCCCTGAGCAGTTGGAGGGGTCGGTCGCCGACGCGGATCATCCGCAGGGAGTGGCACGTCGGGTGGTAGGTGACCCGGTGCGGGAAGTACGCGCCGACATCGGTGACGCCGAGGACGTCGACGAGGAACTCGGACAGCTCGTAGACCTTGGGGGCGACGGCGTCGACCCGGGTCATGAGCGTCTCGTCGCCCTCGGCGATCATCCGGTGCTGCTCGCGCACCGAGCCGACGCACGATCCGGACGGCGCGACGACGGCGTCGTAGTCCCCGAACACGTCGACGAATCGACGGACGAGCGGGAGGGCCTCAGCGGCATACCCGGTGTTGGTGAACATCTGCCCGCAGCACGTCTGCTCCGTGGGGAACTCGACCCGGCACCCCAGTCGCTCGAGGAGCCGCACGGTGGCATTCGGGGTCTCGGGCCACATCGTGTCGTTGAAGCACGTGGCGAACAGTGCGACCCGCAGGTCGGTCGCTGGACGGGCGGCGGCGCTCACGGCAGCATCCACGCGAGGACCGAGGACTGCAGGCCGACGAGCAGGCACATGGCCAGGATGAGCCCGATGCTCCACGGGACGACCTTGCGGAAGATGTCGGACTCGCGCCCGAGCAGGCCGACCGCCGTCGCGGCGATGGTGAGGTTCTGCGGGCTGATCATCTTGCCCACGACGCCTCCCGAGGTGTTGGCGGCCACGAGCAGCGTCGGGTCGATGCCGATGTTCTGCGCGGCGGTCTGCTGGAGTGTCGCGAACAGGGCGTTTGCGCTCGTGTCCGAGCCGGTGACGGCCGTGCCGATCCAGCCGAGGAGCGGGCTGAGGAAGGCGAAGGCCGCGCCGGCCCCGGCGATCCACGTGCCGATCGTGATCGTCTGGCCGGACAGGTTCATCACGTAGGCCAGGGCGAGGACGGAGGCAACGGTGAGGAAGGCGAACCGCATCTTGTGGGCGGTGGCCGCGAACTCCTTGCCCCAGCCGCTGAGGCCCACGCCGTAGACGAACGCGACGATGAGCGAGCAGATCAGCAACATGGTGCCCGGGGAGCTCAGCCAGGGGAACGTGTAGGTCGCGGCGGCGCTCGGTTTGCCGGAGTGGGTCAGGACCCCTCCGGCGAGCCCGGGCCAGGGGACCTTGACGTCGGTGCCGCCGAGCCACTCCTTGACGGCGGGGATGAGCTTGGCGATCGCGAAGACCATGATGACGAGCAGGTACGGGAAGAGCGCCATCGTGATCCGCCCCGCGTTCAGCGACCGGGCCCGGGCGTCGAGCTCGGCCATCGAGGCATGGTGGTCGTCGGCGGCGAGCGGCTCGGCGGCGTGGCTCCCGGCGGATCCGGACCCGGAGGCGACGGGGGCACCGGCGCCGACCAGGGCGAGGTCGCGCTCGCGCTCCACCTGCAGCGCGTCGAGCGCCTCCTCGCGGCCCTGCGGCTGCCAGAAGCGCAGGAAGACGACGGCTGCTGCGAGGGCGCCGAGGGAGGCGATGATGTCGGTGAGCTCCACCGAGAGGTAGGTCGCGGAGAGCCACTGGAAGACGGCGAATGCGGCTCCGACGACGAGGGCGACCGGCCAGACCTGTCGCACGCCGCGGCGTCCGTCCGCCATGAGGACGAGCAGCAGCGGGACGAAGAGGGCGATGACGGGGGTCTGGTGCCCGACGTAGGCGCCGATCTCGGTGTAGGGGATCTTCGTCAGGGTGCCGGCGGTGATGATCGGGGTGCCGATCGCTCCGAAGGCGACGGGGGCGGTGTTGGCCAGCAGGACGATCGCCGCGGCCCGCAGCGGCGAGAAGCCGACGGCCATGAGCATCACGCCCGTGATCGCGACCGGTGCACCGAAGCCGGCGAGGGCCTCGAGCAGCCCACCGAAGCAGAAGGCGATGATGATCGCCTGGATGCGCGGGTCGTCGGAGATGAGGTGGAAGGTCGCGCGCAGGTCCTCGAAGTGACCGGAGCGCACGGTGATCTGGTAGAGCACGATCGCCGTGAAGACGATCCACATGATCGGGAAGAGTCCGAACGCGGCGCCCTCCGTGGCGGCGAGGGCGGCGAGCCCGACCGGCATCTCGAAGAAGAGGGAAGCGACGATGATCGCGACGGCGACCGCCGACAGGCCGGCCCAGTGGGCCTTCCAGCGGAGGACGCCGAGCGTCAGGAAGACCGTCAGGAGTGGAAGCAGGGCCACCAGGGCCGAGATGGCCAGACTGTCAGCCACCGGGGCGATGTCGGGTTGGAAGGCGCTGGGCAGGGATGCGGCGGTCACAGGTCCTCCGGGGTGCACGACGATGGGCAGGGCAGTGGTCAGACCACTGGGATGCGCACGAACGTAGGGGCTGGGGAAGTCTGCTGTCAAGTGGTCAGACCACTGACTTCCCGATCTCCGTCCCGACTGGCATGCTTCTCCCGTGTCCCTCGACGAGCCCGTCACCGAGCCGCCGGTGTCCGGCCTGCGGGCCTTCGAGAGAGTCCTCCACTGGGTCGACGAGCGCATCCTCAGCGGCGACCTCGGCGTCGGTGACCACCTGCCCCCCGAGCGTGAGCTGGCCCGCCTGCTCGAGGTGAGCCGGGCCGCCGTCCGAGAGGCGGTCCGCACGCTGCAGGCGCAAGGGGTCGCCCGGTCCGCAGTCGGCACCGGGGCGACCGCCGGCACGACCATCACCTCCGTCTCCGCCCACGCGCTGACCCGGCTGCTGCGCCTCCACGTCGCGTTGGCCAACTTCCCGCTTCCAGACGTGGTCGAGGTCCGAATCAGCTTGGAACGGTTGAGCGCCCGCCTCGCCGCGACGCACGCGTCCGCGGAGGACCTGGCGGCAATGCGCCACGCCCTGGACGTGATGGCGGAGCCGGGCATCACGCGCGAGCGCTTCAACGACGCCGACACCGCCTTCCACGTCGCCATCGCAGCGGCGGCCGGCAACCTCCTCGCCGCCGACATGACGGTCGCGATCCGCGAGTCGATGCGCCTGCCGATCCTCGACCGCTTCCGCCGGCTCGCCGCCTGGGAGGACGTCGTGGCCGACCTGAGCCGCGACCACGAGGCCATCTACGCCGCGATCTCCGGGGGCCGCGCGGACGAGGCGGAGCTGGCGGTCGAGTCCCATGTCCGCTCGGCCTGGCAGACCCTCACCGCCACGGAGCAGTCGTGACCCCGGCCGGTGGAGCCGAGGCCCTCGCTGGGGTGTCATGGCGCCGGCGGGCGGGCTCATCGCCTCGGCCGTGCTGCATCGTCACTGGGGGGTGAGGGCAGTCGCCTCCGGCTCGGGAAACAGCCGGCTCAGCAGGTCGGCCAACGTGACGACCCCGCTCGTGGCGCCGCCATCGGTGACGACGGCGAGCTGGGTGCGCGTCTCTCGCAGCTGCCGGAGCGCGGCATAGACGGGGGTGGACCCCTCGAGCAGGAGGACGGGCCGCATCAGGGACTCGACCGGTCGCTCCGACGGGACGGTAAGGGTCTCGCGGACGTGGACCACACCAGCGACACCCGTATCGTCGCCGACGAGGATCCGCAGGTGGCCGGACGCGAGGGTTGCTCGCTGGACCTCCGCGGCGCTCGACCCCGGCGCCACCATGGTGGCTGCTGAGCTCGGGCCGAGGAGGTCCCGGAGCGTCAGGGTCTCCAGCTCGAGGGCGCCCGTCAGCCGGGTCGAGTAGCTCGCATCGAGCGCGCCGACGTTGACCGAGTGCTCGACCAGGTGCAGGAGCGCGTCGGGACTCTGGCCCGAGGACACCTGGTCCGAGGGCTCGACCCCGAACCGGCGGAGGATGGCGTTCGCGCTCGAGTTGAGGGACCGGAGGAGCGGGCGGGTCAGCCACATGAAGCCGCGCATCGGCAGCGCCAGCAGGGTCGCCGACCGCTCCGGGTGGGCGATGGCCCAGGACTTGGGTGCCATCTCGCCGATGACGAGGTGCAGGAAGGTGACGATGACGAGCGCGAGGACGAAGCCGGCCACGTCGGCCGCCCAGAACGGCAGGCCCCGGGCCTCGAACGCCGGGGTGAGCCAGTGGTGCACGGCGGGCTTGGTGATCGCACCGAGGGCGAGCGTGCAGACGGTGATGCCGAGCTGGGACCCGGCGAGGAGCAGGGTCAGCTCGTTGGCGCTGCGGAGCGCGGCCCGCGCCGCGCGGCTGGACGCGGCCGCGTCCTCGAGGCGGTGCCGCTTCGCGGCGATGAGGGCGAACTCGACGGCGACGAAGAAGGCGCTGAGCGCGATGATGGCGATCGTGGCCAGAATGACCGAGAGGCTCACGTCAGGTCCTCCCCGTCCCCGACGGTGAGGCGCAGCAGGGACGGCACGTGACGCTTGACCTCGAGCACCTCCGCCGTGACGAACCGTCGTCGAGGCGTGTCCTCGGCGAGGAGGTCGGCGGGATCGGGCTCCAGCTGGATCTGCACCGTCTGGCCCACGTCTGGAAGGTCCCCGAGCTGGGCGATGACCAGTCCGGCGATGGTCTCGTAGTCCCCACCGGGAAGCTCTCGTCCGAGGGCACGCTCGACCTCGTCGACGTGGACGTCACCGGGCATGACCCATGTCCCGTCGTCGGCGAGCACGGGCTCGTTCGGCGCAGCGGGGTCGTGCTCGTCGGTGATCTCGCCGACGAGCTCCTCGGCCAGGTCCTCGACGGTGATGATGCCGGCGAACCCGCCGTACTCGTCGACGACGCAGGCGAGCTTGTCGCCGGTCGAGGCCAGCTCCTTGAGCACCTCGGGCAGCCGCATGAGCGTGGGAACGAGAACCGCCGGGCGCGCGAGGTCGGCGGCCGGGGTGTCCGGTGGCGCCGTGGTCGAGAGGATGTCGTCGAGGTGGACGACGCCGACGATGTCGCCCGTGTGGTCGAGCACGGGGTAGCGGGAGTGCCCGGTCGCCATCAGCTGGCGCACCCTGCCCAGGCTGGCCGACTCGGGGACGACGTCGACCCGCGTGCGGGGGATCATCGCGTGCTCGGCGTCCTGTCGGGGGAAGTCGAGGATCCGGTCGAGCAGGACCGACAGGTCCGGCGGTAGGTCGCCCGACTCGCTCGACTCGGCGACGATGTGCTCCAGGTCGCGCGGGGTCGCCGAGTGCTCCACGTCGTGGACGGGCTCGATGCGCAGGACCCGCAGGAGCAGGTTGGAGGCCTGGTCGAAGACCCAGATCAACCAGCCGAAGGCGGTCAGGTAGACCAGCGTGGACCGGGAGAGAACCCGGGCGAGGGGCTCCGACCGGGCGATCGCGAGGTTCTTCGGCACGAGCTCGCCGAAGAGCATCTGCACGAGCGTCGAGACGAGGAGGGCGATGACCGTCCCCACCGCGATGCCCACGCCGGTCGGCACCCCGCTCCAGCCGAGCATCTCTCCGAGGGCCTCGCCGATGAGTGGCTCGGCGACGTAGCCGACAAGCAGTCCGGTGACGGTGATGCCGAGCTGTGCGCCCGAGAGCATGAAGGAGGTGCGACGGGTCACCCGCAGAGCCCGTTCGGCCACGGCGTCGCCGGACCCGGCAAGCGCTCCGAGACGGGACCGGTCGACCGCCATGTAGGCGAACTCCTGGGCGACGAAGTACGCCGTCGCGGCGGTGATGAGCAGCACGACGAGCAGTCCGAGGACGAGGGACAGCAGGGGGCTCATCGCGGCATCACCCCTCCATCATGGTGCCAGCGGGACCACCGCGCCGATTCGCGTGAGCCCCCGAGAGGCCGCTGTCTCGCCCGTCCGGCACGCCCGCAACGTCGCCCACCGGCAGGGGGCTGGTGTGATCGCTGGCACTCGGGCGCGCCAGCGGATACCCCCGTGGGTAGCCTCGATGGATCGAGTCCCGTTGGTTGCGGTGTTCCGGCAGGGGCCGGGTCCAAGGAGGCGGTGTTGCCATGAGTATCCAGACTGACGAACCGGGCCTGCGCACTGGTCACGACTTCGAGTGTCCGGTGGTCCGGGCCACCGAGGGCAGTGATGCCTACGACGTCTCGGGCCTGTTGCAGCACACCGGTCGGGTGACCCTCGACCCGGGCTTCGTCAACACGGCGTCCTGCCGCTCGGCCATCACGTTCATCGACGGGGATGCCGGCATCCTGCGCTACCGCGGGTACCCCATCGAGCAGCTGGCGGAGGGCTCCACCTTCCTCGAGACCTCCTACCTGCTCATCTACGGCGACCTGCCGAGCGCGGCCGAGCTCGAGGCCTTCGATGCACGGATCCGGCGGCACACGCTCCTCCACGAGGACCTGCGCAGGTTCTTCGACGGCTTCCCGCGGGACGCCCACCCGATGCCGGTGCTCTCCTCGGCCGTGTCGGCGCTGTCGACCTTCTACCAGGACAGCCTCGACCCCTTCGACGCCGAGCAGGTCGACCTGTCGACGGTTCGCCTCCTGGCGAAGCTGCCGACGATCGCGGCCTACGCTCACAAGAAGAGCATGGGCCAGCCGCTGCTCTACCCGGACAACTCCCTCTCGCTGGTGGAGAACTTCCTGCGGATGTCGTTCGGTTTCCCTGCCGAGCCCTACGAGCTCGACCCGATCAAGGTCAAGGCGCTCGACCAGCTGCTCATCCTCCATGCCGACCACGAGCAGAACTGCTCGACCTCGACGGTGCGGATGGTCGGCTCCTCCCATGCCAACCTGTTCGCCTCGGTGTCCGCCGGGATCAACGCGTTGTTCGGTCCCCTCCACGGCGGCGCCAACCAGGCGGTGCTCGACATGCTCGAGGGGATCAGGGCCGAGGGCGGGGACGTCGCGGACTTCGTCCGGAGGGTCAAGGACAACCAGTCCCGCGTCCGGCTGATGGGCTTCGGCCACCGCGTCTACAAGAACTACGACCCGCGGGCGGCGATCATCAAGCGGACCGCCGACGAGGTCCTCGAGGGGTTGGGCCAGCGTGGCGAGCTGCTCGACATCGCTCTCGAGCTCGAGCAGCGGGCGCTGTCCGACGACTACTTCATCGAGCGCAAGCTCTATCCGAACGTCGACTTCTACACCGGCCTGATCTACCGCGCCCTGGGCTTCCCGCCCAAGATGTTCACGGTGCTCTTCGCCCTCGGCCGGCTGCCCGGCTGGATCGCCCAGTGGCACGAGATGATCCAGGACCCCGAGCTGAAGATCGCCCGGCCGCGCCAGCTGTACGTCGGTCCCACCGAGCGCGAGTTCACGCCGCTGAGCCGCCGCTGACGGGCCCGCTCACTCGCCGGTGTCCAGCCCCTGCCGCCAGGAGAGCCGGCCACCGGTCTTGAGCAGCGCCCGACGGTAGACCCGTTCGCCGATGGTCATGGTCAGGGCAGCGAACCCCACGAGCAGGGCCAGGGCGACGACCGGCTCCCACCAGGCGGCAGCGCCGCCGATGACGCGGGCGGGCATGGCGATGACGGACAGGATCGGCACGAAGGACGCGACCTGCAGTGCCGTGCCACTGAGGCCGAAGCTGGCGAAGTACACGAGCAGGAGCAGCATCGTCATGGGGGCCGTCGTGCTCTGCAGGTCCTCGTTGCGGGAGGCGAGCGCGCCGGCCACCGCGTAGAGGCAGGCCATGGCGAGGAAGCCGACGGCGAAGAACACGACGAACCAGCCGACCGCCGGCCCCACCGCGGGCAGTGCCGTCGCGAAGTCGGTGAAGGAGACCGCGGCGAGGCCGATGATGCAGTAGAGGACGACCTGGGCCAGGGCGATCACCGAGTTGCCGACGATCTTGCCGACGAGCAGCTGCCGCAGTGGAATGGCCGTCGCGATGATCTCGACGAGCCGTGACTCCTTCTCCACGATGACGCTGCCGGCGATCTGGAACCCGAACATCATCGCGGCGAAGTAGAACACGAGGGCGAAGGCGAACGTCGCGCCCATGACGGCGGCGGAGCTGTCGGCATTGCCGTCGAGCCGGTCGCTCGTCAGTGCGGCTCCGCGCAGGAGCGCCTCCGCGGTGGTGCCGACGGCGGCCGCGTTCGTCGCGATGGCATGGGCACGAACGGCGTCCTGCACGGCCGTCGTGACGGTCGGGTCCAGCTCCTCCGTCGAGGTCAGGGTCCACCCGGACGGCGTGGGGTGCAGCCACGCGTCGGCCCGGCCCTCCCGGATCGCGGCCCGGGCGTCCGATGCTCCCGCGACGGGCAGCGCGGTGAGGGTCACCCGGTCGTCGACCGCGTGGACGGCGGAGCCGGCTGCCGCCACGACCGAGGTGGCAGGACCCCCGGTGACGGCGATGGCGTGCCCGGACGTCCGGCTTCCCTCCCACAGCTGGAAGCCGGCGAAGCCGGCGATGAACAGCACGGTGAGGAGGGTGGACATGAGGAACGTGCGGTTGGTGACGCGAACCTGGATCTCCCGCGTCGCCACGAGCACCCATGGCGCCGTGGCGGATTGCGTATGCCGCTGGGCCGGCTCCTCGGCCTCCGTGCCCTCGCGCCGGTGCTGGGTGGTCGTCATGCCGTGACCTCTCGGTAGATCTGGGCCAGGCTCGGCCGCTCGGGGGAGTACTGACGGACGTCGCCACGGTCCAGGGCTGCGGCGAGAAGCCGGTGCTCGGAGGCCGGGTCGAGGAGCTCGAGCAGCACGGACGGCCCCTCGAGGTCGACGACGTGCACTCCTGGCAGGTCGCGCACCCAGCCCGCGTCGCCGCCGAGGACGAGGCGGTGTCGAAGCAGCGACCCCGCCCGCAGGTCGTCGGGTGTCCCGTCGGCGACGACCTTCCCGGACCTGAGGATGACGAGCCGATCGCAGAGCCGCTCGACGAGCTCGAGCTGGTGCGAGGAGAAGAGGACCGGCACGCCGCGAGCCGTGTGCTCGCGCAGGAGGTCGGCCATGCCGTCGACGGCGAGCGGGTCGAGACCGCTGAACGGCTCGTCGAGGACGAGGGCCTGCGGGCGGCCCATGAGCGCGGCGACGATCTGGACGCGCTGCTGGTTGCCGAGCGAGAGCTTCTCGACATGGTCTCGGGACCGGCCGGCCAGGCCCAGCACCTCCAGGTGGTCGAGGACGGTCCTCTTCGCCGCCGCGGCCGAGAGACCGCGGAGCCGTCCGAGGTAGACCAGCTGGTCGAGGACGGGCTGCTTCGGGTAGAGGCCGCGCTCCTCGGGCATGTAGCCGAACGTCCTGCGGTCTTCCCGGGTGACCGGGCGGCCACGCCAGAGGACCTCCCCGCTCGTCATGGCCAGGACTCCCATGACCATGCGCATCGTCGTCGTCTTGCCCGCTCCGTTGCCCCCCACGAAGCCGGTGAGAAGCCCCGAGCGCACCTCGAAGCTGATCTCGTCGACGGCGCGAAGGTCGCCGAACAGCCGTGTGAGGCGGCGCAGCTCGAGGTCCCCGCCCTCGACGCCCTGATGGTTGGTCGTGTCCATGACGGCAACGGTAGGGGGCCGCCCGGTTCCCGCGGATCAGCCGCCGGGGGGAGGTCCGGGGTCCGCCGCGCGGGGGAGCGCGACACCGACCTGAGATCAGGACGGGCCCGACTCCCGCACCCGGGTGACGAGGCCGGTCTCGAAGGCGACGACGACCGCCTGGACGCGGTCCCGGATGTGGAGCTTGGCGAAGACGTTGGACAGGTGGGTCTTGACCGTCGCCTCACCGACGTACAGCTCGGCGGCGATCTCGCGGTTGGACAGGCCGCGCCCGACCAGCGCGAGCACCTCGAGCTCGCGAGGAGTGAGTGCCTCGAGACGCGGATCCCGTTGGGGCGCGGTGCGGCCGGTGGGGTGATCATCGGGGGTTCGGCGCGTCGGGCTCGACCTGGTGAGCTGCTCGATGACGCGTCGGGTCACCTCCGGCGCGAGGAGTGCATGGCCCTCCGCCACCGTGCGGACGCCGTCGACGAGGTGGCTGGGATCGGAGTTCTTGAGCAGGAAGCCGCTCGCGCCCGCCGCCAGGCCGGCGAAGACGTAGTCGTCGCGGTCGAACGTCGTCAGGATGAGCACCTTTGCGGCGTCGGTGCTCACGATCTCGCGAGTCGCGGCGATCCCGTCCATGACGGGCATCTGCACGTCCATGAGCACGACGTCCGGCCGCAGGTGCCGGGCGAGCGCAACGGCGTCGCGGCCGTTGGCCGCCTCGCCGACGACCGCGATGTCCTCCTCCACCCCGAGGATGAGGGCGAACCCAGAGCGCACCAGCTGCTGGTCGTCGACGAGGAGCACGCGGATCACGAGCGCGACCCCGCGGTGGCGTCGACGACCGAGCCCAGCGGCATACGGACCCTGACGCGGTAGCCGCCGGTCACCCGGGGGCCGATCTCGCTCACCCCGCCATGGGTGGCGAGGCGCTCACGGACGCCCAGCAGGCCGAGACCGGACCCTGACGTGCCCGAGCGGGGACGGCCGTTGTCGACGACCTCGACCTCGGCGTACCCCTGGGGGAACTGGGGGTGGGCGCAGGACTCGACGCGGACGGAGACGCTTGCGGTCGAGGCGGTGGAGTGCCGGCGCACGTTGGCGAGGGCTTCCTGCACGGTGCGGTAGAGGGAGAGCCCGACCGGAGCGGGAACGGCAGCCAGCGCGCCGGGTGGGTTCTCGACCACGTCGTACCTGACGGCCAGCCCCGGGGTGGAGGCACTCGCTGCGAGGGCGGCCACATCCGCGAGACCCGGCTCGGGCGCCCTGGCGAGGTCCGGGTCCTCGGAGTCGTCGCTGGAGCGGAGCGTCCCGAGGAGGGCACGCATCTGGGCGACCCCCTCACGCGAGGACGCCTCGACGGCCTGCAGGGCCGTCTCCGCGACGACGGGGTCGCGGCGCAGCGTCCGCCGCGCCGCGGCAGCCTGGATGCCGGTCACCGAGACGTGGTGGGCGACGACGTCGTGCAGCTCGCGGGCGATGCGCAGGCGCTCCTCGACGACGGCACGGCGCTTGAGGTCGGTGGCCTGCTGCTCGATGGTGCGCGCCTGCTCGACCAGGCGTTCGCGCCGCTGGGCGGCGCGCCAGGCGGTCTGGCCGCCGACGATCGCACCGCCGAAGTAGAGGACGTTGATGATGACCGTGTAGAGCAGGTAGGCGGGGATGGGACCGAAGAGGCCCTGCTGCTCGAGCGGCCCGTCGGAGCGGCTCAGGATCTCTGCGACCCCGTTGCCCACCCCGAACTGCCACACGACGGAGCCCGCCATCGCGAGCACGATGCCCGCCACGACCATGAGCATGGCCCGCCGGTCCCGTGCCCAGGCGACACCGGTGAACAGGGCGAAGAAGTAGGCCACCTGCATCGTGATCGACACCGCGACCCCGGGAGCAGCCATGCCGACGACGAGCATGTGCAGCGACAGGACGGCCGCCACCGCGAGCGGCCAGCGCCGCCGCCAGGCGAGCGGGATGGTCCCGGTGGCCACCATCACGTGCTGCAGCCAGATCGGCCCGGACGGGTCGCCGAGCCCATCGATGCTCCGCAGCAGCTCGAGGCCGAGCAGCCCGTCGACCAGGAACACGGCCGCGACGACGGCGTCGACCCGGAAGGTCCGCCTCGGGTCGGGGGGCACGCGTTCCCAGTCGGAGTCGACCCCGAACCACGCCGCGACCCGAGCGGGCCCGGCGCGCCAGCCTCGCGCTCGTTCCCCCGGCCTGCTCATGGGGCACAGCCTAGGCAGTCGAGGGGCCCGGGTGATCCCCCTTCCGATGGAGGGAGGGCCCGGTTGTCAGCACGGGGGCGCTGCTAGCGGAAGCGGGCGGGGGAGAGCAGGGCGGAATCCAGCCCGAGGTGCGTGAGGTCGTCCGGGGGTGCTTCGCCGCGAAGAAGGCTCGCGGCGAAGCGGGCCGTGGCCGGTGCCGTCTGGATGCCGTAGCCGCCCTGTCCGGCGAGCCAGAAGAAGCCGTCAGCCGTGGGATCGAGACCGACGACGAACTGCTCGTCGGGGGCGAAGGTGCGCAGCCCGGCCCACGACGTCCTGACCGAGCGTGCGGTCAAGGTCGTCCTCGCGCGGATCTCGTCCAGCGCCCTGGCGATCTCGAGCGTGTCCGGCTTGACGTCGCCCGGCTCACAGGGCGTCCGGTCGGCGGGGGAGCAGAGGAACTGCTGCCCTTCGGGCTTGACGTAGAAGGTCTCGTCGGCGTCGTAGAGCAGCGGGAGGTGCTGGGGGTGCTGGGGGTGCCGGGGGTGCTGGGGCTCCGCCACGCCGTCCCCCGAGACCATGAAGACGGTGCGTCTCCTCGGGGTGAGTCCCACGGGTTCGCAGCCGGCCGCGGCCGCAACCTGGTCGGCCCACGCGCCGGCCGCGTTGACGATGACGCGGCCGCGAGCGACCAACCCGTCGCGGTCGCTCTCCTCCCCTCGCTGCGAGGCGTGGACGTCCCAGCCGTCCAGCGAGCGACGCAGGTGGGTCACCCGCGCCTGCCGAACGATGGTGCCCCCGCGGCCTCGGAGGCCGTTGACGTAACCCTGGTGGAGGGCGTGGACATCCAGCTCCATCGCGTGCGGCTCGTACAGCCCGCTGGCAACGGCACCCCGTCGGAGGATCGGGCAGAGCGCCTCGGCCTGCGCGGCGTCGACCCTGGACGCGTCGGTGACGAGCGGGCGGACCTGCTCGTAGAGGGTGTCGATGACCGTGCCGTTGCCGGCCCGGGCGACCTGGAGCAGGGGACGCGGAGCCATCAGCGGCCGGCCGAAGCCGTCGGGCGGGTCCTCGAGGAACGCCCGGCTCCCCATGGTCAGGGCGCGAACCTGCGCGCCGCCGTAGGTCTCCAGGTACATCGCCGCGGACCTGCCGGTGGCATGGTGAGCCAGCGTCGACTCCATCTCGAGGAGCAGGACGGTGTGGTCGAGCGCCAGCTCGTACGCGACGGAGACCCCGGCCATCCCGCCCCCGACGACGACCACGTCGTAGGAGTCGGGCGTGGTGGCTCTCGCCTCGGTCGTCACCGCGCCACTCAACCACGACGCGGTGCATCGCTTCCAGCCGCCCGAGCGCAGCCGGGTGGCGCGACTCAGCGGGAGCCTGACGCCCTCACCGCGGTCCGCCCCTCGGGAGGTCAGGCGGCTCTGGGAGCGAGCCCAGCGGCATACGGCTGCCCTGTGCCGGTGGGATCCGGAAGCCGGCGTGGCGCACTCGGACTCGGCCAGCGCGGAGGTTGCGAATCCACTGCCGCCCCTCGCCCTGCCGCCGACCTTGCCGCCAGTACGCCCATACACCCACACGGCCGCGGCCTTGCCGGCCTTCGAGAACCGCTGTGCCATCGACGCCATGTGATCCTCGCTCGCTCGCTGGAGCCGGGTGCCTAGGTCGCCGTCGGGACGCGGCGGTGAGGGTCGTGCTCGTCGTCCACCGTGTCGGGCGGGTGGGGTGCGACAAGGCCGGCGACGACGATCGCCAGGACCAGGGTGACGACCGCTGGTGTCTCCCCGTACTGACTCTGCACCCAGCCGGCCGTCGTCACGGCGCCGAGCCGTGTCGCGAGGAACGACCAACCGGCGGGAGCCGTGAGGGTCCATCGGACGGCCTGCCCGCTGCCTCGCCAGCTGCGGAAGCCGTACCTCTGCACCTGCCAACCTTATCGGCGGCGATCGGCCGGCGTGATGGGTCGCGTCAGCTCCAGCTGGAACGAGTCAATCGTGTTCTCGGGTCCTTCACGGGTCCTGCAGAGCGCAAGGACCAATCGACCGCCCGAGTCGCGGAGCCGAAAAATGGGGTCTGACCTGCGGAAACGGGTTGGTGCCCCCGGCAGGATTCGAACCTGCGACACCCGCTTTAGGAGGTCCACATCACCTCCCGAGGGCGCAAGCCCGTGACCTGCGGAAACGTCGTGTCAGGCTGTGTGCCAACGGTTTTCAGGTCTTCAGTGGCGTGTGTGGTCTGCGAGTGTTTGACGCTGTGTTGGGAGTTCTGGCGGAATCTGGGCGGAGCGCCGCTGGCCCGGGGAGGAAGTGTGCTTGGTGGGAGCCGTCGAGGGTCTCAGCCACTGGGTGGGCTGGCCGACCGGGCGTCCTCGACCAGCTGGACCGCTGCCCGCGCGGCCTTCTTGACGTCGGCGGCGCTGGCTGGGGTGTGGCTGTATCCCGCTTTGGTCTTCAGCCCGAGCAGGGTGGCGAGGTGTCGGTGCGAGGCGGCGCCTGCCTTCTTGAGCAGGGCGACGGCTTCGGCGTGATTGTCCCCGGTGGCGTGCAGCCCAAGACGCGCGCAGCAGATTACGTCGGAGGCTGCGATGCCGGCGTGGACGTAGAGCGTCACGACAGCGTCGCGAAGCTGCCCGTCGTCGTCGAGGAGGGAGACGTCCTCGGCGGCTTGGAGGAATCCTTCGGCCTTGGCCAGCCGGCCACGACGGACCTCGGGGGAGCAGTTTCGGGTGCCCATGGGTCACCTCGCCCTTCGGGGCCGTGCGCGGCGCTGGAACCAGGACCGCTCGCCGGCAACCGTGATGCCGCTGTCCAGGATGTCGAGCAGGACCGGCTCGCCGCGCGCCGCGTCGAGCTCGGTGAGCGTGTACACGAGCGGGCGCAGGTCGTTGCCCGTGCACGCGCTGACCGTGCTGACCAGGTGTTCCAGCTGTGTGTCCCACATGTCGTCCGGGCCGTCCGAGCGCACGAGGAGCAGGTCGATGTCACTGTCCGTGCGCATGGTGCCGCGACCGGCCGAGCCGAACACCGCGGCGTATGCCGCGGGCTGGTCCCACGCGGCCAGCAGCCGCTCGAGTCGGGCAAGGAACGTCGCGCGTAGCCCCGCTAAGGCCATGATCGGCTCCGCCGCGAGATGCGCCCGGTTGAGCCGGTAGGCGAACGCGGGACCGACCCGCTCGGCCGAAACGATCCCCTGGGCGGTGAGCCGCCGCAGGACCTTGCGGATCCCTTCCTCGGAGCCCTCGCCGAGGACCCTGGTCAGCTGGCCGGTCGTGAAGGGTCCGTCGGCCGCAGCCAGCGCGGCCAGGACCGGCCCGTCGAGCGTCGGTGTGACCACCGCCAGCGGGTTTGAGAACTGCACCGGTGAACCTCTCTCCTCACGTCGGGCTTGCGCTTGGCGTCCAACTTTAGTACGGGAGGCCCAACTATTCTAAGTAGAGGCGGGCGCGTGCCGCGGCAGCCATCGCTACGTGCATACCCCTGCGGGCGATGTCCCGTTTTCGGCCGCCACGGTGCGAATGGTGGTCGGGCGAGACGTCGTGGTCCTCTCGATACGAGCCAGCCCGCTCGACGGGGAGAACGTGGCATGCGGCAGCGTCACACCGCCCACTTGGACGCACATCTCAGGCGCTGACTGGTCCA